>JAOAPQ010000440.1 GCA_025462965.1 Bryobacterales bacterium | reverse complement strand
GAGATCCGCGTCAACAAGTACGGATACACGGCGCGCGCGCTCGATTACGACCTCATGGTTGCGATGAACGCCCAGAGCTATGCCCGCGACGTTCGCGAGGTACGGTCCGGCGGCTATCTGCTCTACGATTCCAGCTGGCCCCTGGATCCCGAGCTCCATCGCGACGACATCACTTTGCTGGGCGTGCCGTTTGCGCACCTCTGCAACCAGATGTTTCACGACCCGCGCGAGCGCATTCTGATGAAGAACATCGCTTACGCCGGAGCGCTAGTCGCCCTGCTCAATGTGGACATGGGCATCATCGAGGAACTCCTCGGCGAGAAGTATGGGGCCAAGAAGGCCCTGCGCGAATCGAACCAGCGCGCGCTTCGGGTCGGCTACGACTATGCCGTCAAGGAATTCACTTGCCCTCTCAGCTTCCATCTCGAGAAGATGGACGCCAATCGCGAGAAGATTCTGATCGACGGCAACACCGCCACTGCGCTCGGCTGCATCTATGCAGGCGCGACAGTCGCGGCGTGGTATCCCATCACGCCCGCGACCTCGGTGATGGACGCGTTCAAGCACTATTGCGAGAGGTATCGCCGCGATCCCGAAACCGGCGAGAGCAAGTACATCATCCTCCAGGCGGAAGATGAACTTGCGGCGATCGGCATGGTGATCGGCGCTTCGTGGAATGGCGCGCGCTCGTTCACGTCCACTGCCGGACCCGGAATCTCGCTCATGAACGAATTGCTCGGTCTGGCCTACTACGCCGAGATCCCGGCCGTTATCGTGGACGTGCAGCGCGTCGGGCCCTCCACGGGGATGCCCACCCGCACGCAGCAGGGAGATCTGTTGATCTGCGCTTATGCCTCGCATGGCGATACGCGGCACATCCTGCTCTTTCCCGCCAACCCGTCTGAATGCTTCCGTTTCGCGGCGAAATCCTTCGACCTCGCCGAGCGCTTCCAGACGCCCGTGCTGATGCTCTCCGATCTCGATATCGGCATGAACGATTGGGTAACGCCGCAGCTCACCTGGGACGATTCCTACCGGCCCGACCGCGGGCTAGTCCTGAGCGCGCGGGACATTCAGGAACTCCCGGAGTTCCACCGCTATCGTCCCCAAAACGGCGATGCCATCGCCGCACGCACGCTGCCCGGCGTGCATCCTAAAGGCGCGTTCTTTACGCGCGGGTCCGGGCACAGCAAGCTCGGCGTCTACACCGAGGTGCCGGATGAATATCAGGAAGTTATCGACCGCCTCGCGCGCAAGCATAAGGAATCGGCGCGCTTCGTGCCGGAACCGGAAATCATCCGGCGCGAAGGGTCCCGGATCGGCGTGATCACGCTGGGCGGCTGCGATCCGGCCGTCCGCGAGGCCCTCGATCTCCTCGCCGCTCAGGGTTCGCCGATGAGCTACATGCGTGTCAGGGGTTTTCCCTTTGACGAATGCGTGGCCGATTTTATCGAGGAACACGACTACTGCTTCGTCGTCGAGCAGAACCGCGATGCCCAGCTTCGGTCTCTGCTCGTGCTCGAAACGCCGGTCGCCAAAGAGAGCCTGCGCTCCGTTCTCTTCTATGGCGGCTTCCCGCTCAGCGCCCGCCACGTAACGGAAAGCATTCTCACGCAAATGGAGGAGTTTGATGCCGTCCATCGCTAAACCGGTCGCGATCCATCCGAGTTTGCACCGCAACGAACTCGGTCTCACGATTCGCGATTACGAAGGGTCCATGTCCACTCTCTGTGCGGGATGCGGCCACGACTCCATCACTGCCGCGATTGTGCGCGCTTTCTGGGAGCTTTCGACGCCTCCGCACATGATTGCGAAGCTGAGTGGAATCGGGTGTTCCTCGAAAACGCCAACGTACTTCGTCAGCGGCGCGCACGGTTTCAACTCCGCTCACGGTCGTATGCCTGCGATCGCGACTGGCGCCAGCGCGGGAAATCACACGTTGACATACATCGGCGTCTCCGGGGACGGCGATTCCCTCTCCATCGGCCTCGGCCAGCTCTGCCACGCCATCCGCCGTAATCTTCGTATGCTCTACGTCATCGAGAACAACGGCGTTTACGGGCTCACCAAGGGCCAGTTCTCAGCCTCGGCCGACATCGGATCGAAGAGCAAGAAAGGCGAATCGAACCGTGTCTCGCCCATCGACCCGCTGCTTCTCGGATTAAGCATAGGGGCGACGTTCGTGGCGCGCAGCTTCTCCGGCGATAAGGAACAGCTCGTCCCGATTCTGAAGGCCGGTCTCGCGCATCGGGGCTTTGCGCTCGTGGACGTCATTTCGCCGTGTGTAACGTTCAACGACCACTCGGGTTCCACCAAGAGCTATCTGCATACACGCAAGCACTACGTCCGCGCGACGGAAACGGACTTCGTTCCTCCTGCGAGCGAGATCCTGGCTCAAATTGGGGTGCAGATGGAGCAGGAAGGTGGAACGAACGTGACTATGCACGATGGCAGCATCGTCCGCTTCACGAAAGTGCCCCCCGATTACGAAGTCGGCAATCGACAGAAGGCATTTGCTTATTTGCAGGAGCGGCAGAGCAAGGGCGAGGTGGCAACCGGCCTTCTCTTCGTGGACGAAAGCGTTCCCAATATGCACGAACTGAACCGTACAACTTCGTCGCCGCTCTCGCTCATTCCGTACGATGCGCTCTCTCCCGGCGCAGCCGAGCTTGCGCGCCTTCAGGAAGAGTTCCGCTAGTCATTTGGGAGCTTTCAGAAATTCGGATGGAGCCAGTGCCCGCCGTGTCATGCGCGCTTGCAGAATCGCGCCTTTGAAGTAGTTGCGCTTATCGATCCGCGTGCCGATCGAGCAGTGGCCAGCCCCCTGGGGAGCCAGGTGTAACTCTGCATGGCCTTGCAACACCCCGTCGACATAGTTGCGGAACTCACGCCCGTCATAAACAGCGGCAACGTCGTACCACGCTCCCAACGGATGCAGTTTCCCGCGGTCGAGCAGCGTCTTCGAATCCTTCCCGGTTAGCGCGAAGCTGTCCAAACACCATTGGTCGCCGATCACGCGCGTTTCGAACAGCATCCTGGTCTGCGTGTCACGGCCCGTTTGCGGATCGATTTTCTGGAAATGGAAGAACCTCTGCTCCTCCGGTCCGCCGGCTTCCGGGCGGAAAATTGCTTCCCACGTGAACGTGTCTGCCCCAGCGAGCGGATGCGTATCGAGGAACAGCGCGTCATCGACGCCGTCGAACTGGACAGCCTTTCCGGCCGGCGTCGCAATCACGCGCGGATGCCCGAGAACCGTCGTCCGATGGCCGCCGATTTCAGCGATGTTGTCGAAGCGCCAAAGCTCGCTCGCGCCCGCGGCATACACCGCTGCCGCTGCGGACAGGAGCAACCCGGCCAGGCGGAACGACCGCCGCGATTTATTTGTGAGTTGCCCAAAAATCGGATTCATTTTGCTATCCATTCTATTCTTTGTACCTGGCGGGGTCCTGGCAGTGCCGACCAGACGTCGCGTGAAGGCCATATTTTGACTCGCGAAAGCAGAAGCCGCTCCAGTAAGTCGCTGTACATCAGAGCCCGGAATTGGCAGCTTACTTGCCACAGTTTGGGGTGGATGGTGAGAGCGCACGATGGCGGATACTAACCGAGACGCGATTCCTCTACGACAGTTCGGTCGCCACAAAGTCAAGATCTCAGCGCTGGGCTTTGGCGGGCATCATCTGGGAGATACATCTGACGAGCGCTCTGCGGTACGTCTCGTAAGGCAGGCCGTGGACGGCGGTGTTACGTTCTTCGACAATTGTTGGGAATATCACCGAGGCAAGACTGAAGACTGGATGGGCGCCGGTTTGAAGGGAGTCCGCGATCGCGTCTTCCTGATGACAAAAGTCTGCACGCACGGGCGGGACAAGGAGCTTGCGTTGCGGATGCTCGACGAATCGCTGCGCCGGCTGCAAACCGATCATCTGGATCTTTGGCAGATCCACGGCGTGAGCTTCGAAAACGATCCCGCCTTATTCATCCGGAAGAACGGCGCCGCGGAGGCGCTGGAGCAGGCCAAGAAACAAGGCAAGGTGCGGTTTGTCGGGTTCACGGGACACAAGGACCCATCCATTCACCTGAAGATGCTCGCCACCGGTTTTCCGTTTGACTCGGTGCAGATGCCCCTGAACCCTTTTGACTCGCATTTCCACAGCTTTGAGCAACATGTCCTGCCCGAGTTGAACCGCCGCGGAATCGCTGCGCTCGGGATGAAGCCTATCTGCGGCCACGGCGAGCCGGTACAAAAAGGCGTACTCACCGGCGAAGAAGCGCTCAGATACGCGATGAGTCTACCGGTAACTACTACGATTACCGGTATTGATAAGCCTGAAGCCCTGCAGCAGGCGCTCAAAGTGGCGCAGGGTTTTGAGCCGATGGAGCCCTCGGCGATGCAGGCTTTGCGCGACCGCTGCCAAAAGTATGCGGCTGATGGCCGGTTCGAGCTCTACAAACTGTCGCTCAGGTTTGACAATCCTGAGGCGCGCCTCGCCCACCGGCTTCCGCTCGACATGCGGCAGGTTGAGGTGAGAGAGATGCTCAAGATGACAGACAACAGCGGGCATCCGTACCCGCCGACGACGTAATATGGCGCCTGAATTCGACGTAACGAGAAGAACTTTTGTGGAGGCGTTTATGATGGGAGCCGCAGGTCTCACAGCCGAAGGGAAATCCGGCGGAGAAGTACCCAAGCGACCGCTGGGCCGCACCGGTCTGGAAGTTTCGGCATTGGGAATTGGCGGATACCACCTCGGCTCGGCGGACAGCGAGTCTGAAGCCACCCAGATTGTCAATGAGGCCTTGGATGCCGGCGTGAACTTTTTCGACAGTGCCTGGGAATATCATGACGGCCTGAGCGAGGAACGGCTGGGTCGCGCGCTCAAAGGCAAGCGGGACCGTGCGGTCGTGATGACCAAGGTCTGTACGCATGGGCGCGACAAGAATGTCGCCATGCGTCAGCTTGAAGAATCGCTGACGCGCTTGCAGACCGATCATCTCGATGTGTGGCAGATACACGAGGTGATCTATGAAAACGATCCGGACCTGATCTTTGCTCCGAATGGCGCGGCGGAGGCCCTGCTGCAAGC
>JAOAPQ010000438.1 GCA_025462965.1 Bryobacterales bacterium | reverse complement strand
TCGGCCGTAAGTCGAAGCGCCGCGGCGGCCTGTTCGGCTTTGGTGGCGTCGCGGTAAATGATGGCTGCGCAGCTCTCCGGCGAGATCACGCTGTAGACCGCGTTTTCCATCATGTAGACATGGTTGCCCACGCCAAGCGCGAGGGCGCCGCCGCTGCCGCCCTCTCCAATACAAACCGCTACGACGGGCACAGAGAGACGGGACATCTCCCGCAGATTGCGCGCGATCGCTTCGGCCTGCCCGCGTTCTTCGGCGTCGATTCCGGGGTAGGCGCCGGGCGTATCCATCAGCGTGACGATCGGCCGGTTGAACTTCGCGGCTATCTGCATGGCGCGGATAGCTTTCCGGTAACCTTCGGGTTTCGGCATGCCGAAATTGCGCACGACTTTCTGCTTGGTATCGCGCCCCTTCTGCTCCGCGACGATCATAACGGGCGAGCCCTCGAACATGGACATGCCGCAGATGATGGCCGGGTCGTCGCCGAAGAATCGGTCGCCGTGGATCTCCTGGAATTCGGTGAAGAGGAGGGAGATGTAGTCGGAGGCGTGTGGCCGCTTGGGATGCCGCGCGAGCTGGACGCGCTGCCAGGCTTCGTGTGGTGCGGCCTGCTCGGCTTCCGGTGCGGGTTGAGGTTCCATGTACCTTATTGAGGATAGCGGAATCCGCTACCGGTACCAATATTTCGTCTGTCTGGCCCAGATGGTATCGGGATAGCGCTTCTTCAGGAGCACGAATGCCGCCTGCGCCGCATTTCCGGCTGAGCAGGGCGAGTAATGTACTGCCTGGATCGCGAGCGCAAGCTCTTCCGGCACACGCGGGTCCTGAGGAGCCGCTTTGGCCCACGCAACCGTCTGCCGGGCTAGATACTGCGCACCCACTGCTGCAATTTCTTTAATTTCCCGACTCTCCTTACTTCCACGCTCAATCTGGGCGTGGGTCAGGAACGCGGGATTCGAAGGCTCAGGCACGGGTTGTTGCGCTCCAGGGCACCACCAATTATCCCGGAACACGTCGCGTCGATTCGTACGCGTCAGGCGTCCGAAGCCGCTTTCCACCAGGGGGGTCAGACCCGGGTTTCGAAGCAGGATGAAGATGGCAGAAGTGCGCGCCGAATCTGCTTGAGTGGCATTAGAGTAGGCCGCCGCCACGGCGGCCCCGGCGGGATCGAGATTCCGCCAGATCGAAAGTAACGTCTGCGCTTCCTCCGCACGGTTGAGTATCACCGCCCGGACCCAGCCGGCGCGGGCGAGTTGAACGCGCAAATTGGCGGGCAGACCGGGTACGCGCGCGGCCTCGATCCACAGGTTAAGTGGGATCTTCGTATTGCAGAGTTTCGTTGCGTCATCGTCGAAGGCGCTCCCGCGGTTTGCGTACCGCAGGCCCAGATCGCGCGGGCTGAAGGGGTAGACGTCGTCCGGGTCGTAACCGGCGAGTTCTAGCGCCCGCGGAGCATATCGCAGAAATTCGCCCCAGTTCCGTGAGAGCGCCATGCGTTGGGCAAAAAACAGATTGCGGTCGGAGACGTTCATACGGACGCGCAGTGCATCTTCATCCCACATGCGCGCTTTGTCGCGATTGCCCCGCGCAGATTCGAGAGCTGACGCATAGTAAGCGAGCGAAAGGAATGCCGGCGAATCCGGCTTAATGGCCTGCGCCGCGAGGAGCAACTCCGGACCGGCTGTACTCGTGGGTTTCGCCGAGCGTAGCGCCGCTACCAGCCAGGCTACGGTCCCGGAATTTCGCCAGCGCGCGATAGGATCCACGCCGGTAACGGCTTCCGTAAATCGCCAGGAAGAGATCCAGTCGGCGAGATCGCTTGCCCATACCGTCCCTGAGCCGAGGCTCTGGGTTCGCTTTTGGTTCAGAAACAGGAAGTCGGTCAACGTCTGCTTCGCGTCCTGGCCGAGTCTGGGTTTCGTGAGCGTAGTGTTGAGGGTTTGAAATCGCTGCTCTGGAAACAGGCGAGTATCGATGAATTGAACCAGCCTTGCGGAGCTTTGATGCAGAGCGCGCTGTTCCGGGTCGCTCTCGATCTCGATCAGTCTTGCTCGAGCGGTCTCGAGCGCTCCTGGTTTGCCGTCCACAAGCGCCTCGCGAATGTATGAACGCGCGATCAGATAATCGGCATACGGCCGCCAAGGCGAATCAGCGCCGCTTCGGATATCTGCGAGCTGCTCGCGTGATTGGTTCCACTCACCTGCGTAAAAGTATGCGGCAGCGATCTGATATGCGCGATCGGCTCGCAGTAGCGGTGGGGCGTCGGCAGGCGCTGCCGCCGGTATCCTCGCAGCCTTGACGCCTCCGCTGATGTCGCCGCAATTCGCAAATACCTCGTCCTGGCCTCGGACCCAATCCTTCAACTCCTCGCTCTCGCCACTCCACAATGCCGTTCGTGCCGCCAAGGTATCCGCCGCCTTCTCGAACGCTCCATCGAGACAATTCTGGAAGCCGATGTACTCGCCGTTGTGCATCAGATTCTTATATGGATAGATCGGGGGATCTTGCGGCAGCTTGGAGACTCTGTTCCTTCCGAAGATCCAGCGGGACAGAGGGTCTGTTGGCACATAGGCACTATTAGGACCCGAGACGCTCGATTCGCGAGGTCCGGGGTAAACGGTCCGGATTTCGGACTCGTTCAGATCCAGTCCGGATAGATAGCGATAAGCAACAACGAGATGCGTAGTGCGGAAACCGCCGAGGATCACCCCGAGCTTCCCGTGTGCAAACTCGGCTTCGGGTTCCACTGGGCCATGCGGAGCCGTAAAGATGGCCTGCGGCAGGAAGGGGCCACAACTGTTCAGGTTGGCCGGGCTTGCGAGCAATACGAGTCCAGCCACCAGAACGACCGCAAGCCGATATTGATTCATTGACGTCTCCGCGCTTCTCCGATGATGCCCTGATACGCTTCCGGGGTCCAGTGGGATGGATGAAAAAAGTAAATACGCCTTCCGCGCGGAGTTGTGGCGGGTAACTCGTCGGTCGAGACTCCGAGACTGGAGCGGCAGAGTGGCACGGAAAAATCTCCGCCATCCCACCGGCCAGCGCCCATGCGGAACAGCATCGGCACGGCCTCGGCCACGGGCAGATCCCGGATCCAATCATCAGCTTCGCACCACGACGCAAGCGCCGTCATTGTGAGCGGGATGCGCAACTTGGCTTGCAATTCGCGCAACAGCGATACATACCAAGCGCGTTCCGACTGCCGGGCGTCGAAATCAACCTGCAAAGCGCGCACGCCCGACAACCGGCTTGCGCGCAAGATCTCTCCGATCACTACGCTCTGGTCCGGCAGACCCGAACCTGCCGATTCAAGGCGCACAACCGCCATCAATGCGGTTCGGGGCGGAAAGCGCAGCGGCTGCAATCGCGGTACGGAGCGGAACCGCCGGTCATGCATGCCGATAGTGGCCGCCAGGAATGCAACGCCGACATTTTTCGGGTTGATGAAGGTGAGATCTTCAGGCCGTTCCCATGCCCAGATCATTACGCGAGGAAAGCCAGGCAGCGGATCGGAACGATGGCAGGCGAATGAACAAATGAGCGCGGTTGCCGCGAGGCTCCAAACACGGAGTGTCACTACCCTGCCAGCACTTCAATACACTCCGGCCCGCAAATGCGTTCGATCTCCGCCTTGAACTCCCGATCCGGCTTAACCTTCGAACTCACATCCAGCACCACCGTGAAATCCCTCGGGTTCTCCAGGCGGAATCGCACCTGCGTATCCCCCGGCTTCCGAGCGAACAGTTCCTGTAACGCCGCCGCCTTATCCACAACTCCATTGCGGTTCAGAAACACCTTGATCGAAATCAGAGACGGCAGCGCAACCCGCGCCACATCGAGCGGGATAATATCCTGCACGGATACCTTCGTAGCCGCGCTCTCTTCCGGCAGCGCCAGCCCGCGCACCAGCACCGCCTGATCTTCCACCAGCAGCGGCGCCAGCCGCTCGTATTGCGTCGTGAACACCAGTGCTTCGGTCGCGCCCAACCGGTCTTCCAACACCATCGATGCCCACGGCTTCTGCTCGCGGTTGCGGCGCTTCTGGATGCCCGTCAGAACCCCGCACATCGCCACCTCGACACCCTTTTCGAGTCCCTCCAGGCGGCTTGAATCGTGCTTGGCGAGCTCCGCGATCTTCTCCTCGTACTGATCCAACGGATGCCCGGTCACATAGAACCCGAGCATCTCCTTCTCCGCCTGAAGCTTCTCCTTCGGCGTCCAATCCGGCACGTTGGGCAGGGGCTGCTCGTGGTGTTCTTCCTCCGCCGCCAGCATTCCGAAAAGGCCTTCCTGTCCGCTCAACCGGTCACGCTGTGCGCGCTGGCCGGATTCCATTGCCCCTTCCACCGCTCCGAATAATTGCGCACGCGTGCCGCTCGAGGAATCCAAGGCTCCCGCACGGATCAGGCTCTCGATCATTCGCCGGTTCACCGCGCCCATATCGACCTTCTCGCAGAACTGATAGATCGACGTGAACCGTCCCACTTCCGCGCGCGCAACCCGGATCGCCTCGATAGCCGTCAAGCCCACGTTTTTCACCGCGCCCAGGCCGAACCGGATCGCGTCGCCATCCGGAGTAAAATTCCAATCGCTCGCGTTCACATCCGGCGGCAGCACGCGAATACTCATCTCGCGGCATTCGTTGATGTATTTCACCACTTTGGAAACATTGCCCGTTTCCGATGTGAGCAGCGCTGCCATGAAATCCACCGGATAGTGCGCCTTCAGGTAAGCGGTGGCGAAAGCCAGGTAAGCATACGCCGCCGAGTGCGACTTGTTGAAGCCGTATCCCGCGAACTGCTCCATCAGATCGAAAATCTTCTCGATCTTCTTCTGCGGGAACCCGTGCGCGAGACCGCCCGAAACGAAACGCTCGCGCTGCTTCGCCATCTCCGCCGCGTTCTTCTTACCCATGGCGCGGCGCAGCAGGTCGGCGTCGCCTAGTGAATAGCCCGCCAGGCGGCTCGATATCTGCATCACTTGTTCCTGATACAGGATCACGCCGTAGGTCTCCTCCAGGATCGGCTTCAATTCCGGGAGGTCGTACCTTACTTCCTTGCGACCGTGCTTGCGCTCGATGAAGTCGTCCAGCATGCCGCCCTGAATCGGACCGGGGCGGTACAGCGCGTTCAGCGCCGTAAGGTCTTCCAGACGGCTGGGCTGATACTTCCGGAGAATGTCGCGCATGCCCGGCGATTCGAACTGGAACACGCCGCTCGTGAAAGCCTTGCAGAAGATCTCGTAACTCTTGGGGTCGTCGAGCGGCAGATCTTCCAGCACGATTTGCACACCGTGCCGCTTCTCGATCAGCTTTACCGCGTCGTCGATCAGCGTGAGCGTCGTCAGCCCCAGGAAATCCATTTTGAGCAGCCCGAGTTTGTCGAGACCGCTCATGTCGTACTGCGTGACGATTTCCTCCCGGTTCGTGCGATAGAGCGGCACAAGCTGTTTGAGCGGCTGCGGCGAGATCACCACGCCCGCCGCGTGCACCGAGGCATTGCGCGCCAGACCTTCGAGCGTCACCGCTACATCCAGCACTTCCTTAATGCGCGGGTCTTTCCTTCCCGCCTCCGCGAATCCCGGTTCCATCTCAAACGACTTCTTGAGATCGATATTCAAAATGCCCGGCACCAATTTGGTCACCTTCTCGACATCAGCGAACGCGAGATCGAGCGCGCGCCCGACATCTTTGATTGCCGCCCGCGTGCCCAAGGTGTTGAACGTGATGATCTGCGCCACCTGCTCACGCCCGTACTTCTGCGTGACGTACTGGATTACTTCGCCGCGCCGGTTCATGCAGAAATCGATATCGATATCCGGCATGCTGACGCGCTCCGGATTCAGGAATCTCTCGAACAGCAACCCGTATTGCAGCGGATCGATGTCCGTGATCTGCATGGCGTAGCTGACCAGGCTTCCCGCTGCGGAACCGCGCCCCGGGCCCACCGGGATGTTCATAGATCTCGCGAACCGGATGAAATCCCAGACGATCAGGAAATAGCCCGAGAACTTCATCTGCTGGATCATCTTGATTTCGAAATCCAGCCGCTGGGAGTACACTTCCATCGGGCACTTGAGCTTGCCCTGCGCGGCGAGTGCCTCCAAACGTCCACGGCGTTTCTCGAATCCTTGACGGGCCACGTACTCGAAGTAGGTATCGATCGAGTGTTCCTTCGGCACCTCGAACTTCGGGAACGGCTCTTTGACCTTCTCGAGCTTCAGGTGACAGCGCTGCGCGATCTCCCATGGACGGTCTACCGCATCTTCCAGCTCGCCGAACAGCGCCATCATTTCGGCCCGCGATTTCAGGAAGAACTCGGGGTTTGTGAAGCGCATCCGGTTCGCGTCAGACATAGTCTTGCCTGTCTGGATGCACATCAGGATCTCGTGCGCGCGCGCGTCCTCCTTGCGCAGATAATGCGAATCGTTGGTCGCCACCAGCGGAATCCCCGTTTCGGAGGACATGCGGTTCAACTGCGGCGTGACGATCTTGTCCTGGTCCAGCCCGTGGTCCTGGATCTCGAGGAAAAAATTGTCTTTCCCGAACAGTTCGCGATATTCGTTGGCGAGCTTCTTGCCCTCTGCGTAGCGGTTCGCCATCAGGGTTTCATTGATGTCGCCGCGCAGACACGCGGAGAGTGCAATCAACCCCTTCGATTTGGAGGCCAGCAGATCTTTGTCGATACGCGGCTTGTAGTAGAAGCCTTCCAGGTACCCCGTGGAAACGAGATCGATCAGGTTGCGATACCCGTCGAGGTTCTCGCACAGCAGAACCAGGTGATTGTAGCGATCGGTGTCCGAACGCGTTTTATGCCCCTGCTGTGAGACGTATACCTCGCACCCGATTACGGGGTGGATGCCCTTCGCATTCGCCGTGTTATAGAACTGGACAGCGCCGAACAGATTGCCGTGATCGGTCATGGCGATCGCGGGCATCTTCTGCTCCGCGACCAGGGTCATGAGCTGGTCGATCTCGCAGGCTCCATCGAGCAGCGAGTAATCGGTATGACAATGAAGATGAACGAACGGGGTTTCGGCCATAGAGACAGCGGGGAGTAAATCTATTGTAGCCCGCAGTTGCGTATCCTGAAGACAGGTCTCCATGTCTGAAAACCCCCTCTTGCAGATTCAGTTCGAAATTCCGTTCGACCGTATCGAACCGGGTCACGTCGAACCCGCCGTCCAGGAATTGCTAAAGGATTCCGCCGCCAAGCTGGAAGCCCTTGCCGCTGATCCCGCTCCGCGCACCTTTGCGAATACGATGTTAGCCCTGGAAGCCGTCACCGAGCGGTTGGACTATGCGATGAGCGTCGTGCGCCATTTGGAAGGCGTGCGCACCACACCGGAGCTCCGTGCCGCATACAATGCCGTGGAGCCACTGGTAAGTGAGTTCTACTCGCGCATCCCTTTGCATGAGGGCCTTTGGAAGCAGTTGCAGGCATTCGCCGCAACGCAGGAAGCGCGGAACCTCCGGGGTACGCGCCTCCGTTTCGTCACGAAAACGCTGGACAGCTTCCGCCGCCACGGGGCGGAATTGGACGAGGCCGGAAAGGCTCGTCTGGCGGAAATCGATGTAGAAGTTTCGAAGCTCACCACGAAATTCTCCGAGAATGTTCTCGACTCCACGAACGCGTTCGAGCTGATTGTTACGGATGAAAAGCAACTGGCCGGCTTGCCGCCAAGCGCGATTGCTGCCGCACGCCTGAGCGCCGAATCGAAGAACGTCGAAGGCTGGCGCTTTACCTTGCAGGCCCCCAGCTTGACGCCCGTAATGACCTACCTGGACGATCGCGGCATCCGCGAGCAGGTGTACCATGCCCACAGCACGCGCGCGACTTCGGGCGCCCTTGACAACCGCGGTCTGGTGGCGCGGACACTCGAGCTGCGCAAGGCCAAAGCGACGCTGCTTGGGTTCCGGGACTTCGCTGATTTCGTACTGCATGACCGTATGGCCCACAGCGGCGCACACGCGCTCGAATTCCTCACGGCGATCGAGCGAAAGGTTCGTCATCACTTCGAGCGGGAGAATAGCGAGCTCAACGAGTTCGCGGGCACGGAACTCGCCCCCTGGGACATCGGCTATTTCGCCGAGAAGCAGCGCAAAGCTCTCTACGATTTCGACGAGGAAGAACTGCGGCCGTACTTCTCCACAGAACGCGTTGTGGCCGGGATGTTCGATGTCGTGGAGCGGCTCTACGGCATACAGGTAGTTGAAAAGCCGGGCGTGCCTGTGTGGCATCCGGACGTCAAGTATTATCAGATCCGCGACGGGAGCGGCCAGTTCCTCGGCGGCTTTTATGCCGATTGGTACCCGCGCGAAGACAAACGCGGCGGCGCATGGATGGACGCGTTTCTCACAGGTGTCGATACCCCCGGCCACTTCGAACCGCATGCCGGGTGCATCTGCGGCAACATGACCGCGCCCATCGGCGACAAGCCAGCCCTTCTAACTCACCGCGATGTCGAGACCATCTTTCATGAGTTCGGACATCTGCTGCACCACACGCTTTCGCGGGTGGAAGTGAAGAGCCTTGCCGGAACCGCGGTAGCGTGGGATTTCGTTGAGCTTCCGTCCCAGATCATGGAGAACTGGTGTTGGGAGCGCGAAGCGCTCGACCTCTTCGCGCGCCACTACGAGACGGGAGCCCCCATCCCGGATGAGCTATTCCAGAAACTGAAGCGGGCGCGGAATTTCCGGAGCGCCAACAACCAGATGCGGCAATTGGGGTTCGGGATCGTGGATCTAAGCTTGCATACGACCTATTCGGCGGAGGCCGATGGCGAGGTGACAGCATACGCGCGCAGTATCATCCAGAAGTTCTCTGCCGCGCCGCTTCCGGCGGACCACGCCCTCATCGCCGGCTTCACGCATCTGTTCGGCAGCCCGGTCGGGTACGGCGCCGGGTACTACAGCTATAAGTGGGCGGAAGTTCTGGATGCGGACGCATTCACGCGCTTCCGGACGAGCGGGATTTTCAACCGCGAAGTCGGCTCGGAGTTTCGCGAGCACATTCTTTCGAAAGGCGATAGTGAAGATCCGGCGGAGCTGTACCGCCGCTTCATGGGTCGTGATCCCGATCCCGGCGCGCTTTTGGAGCGGGCGGGTTTAGCCGTTCAGTGACGCCGGCCCTGTTATTCTGAGCGGAGATGTTCCTTAAGATTCTCTCGCACCCTGTTTTCATCAATCTGAACTTCCACATGCCGATGATTGTGGATCTCTCGTATCCCATAGTCATGCTGCAGGGCGAAAACGGGTCCGGCAAGTCGACGCTTCTTCACTCCATCTGGTATGCTCTGCGCGGCGAGCAGATTGAAGGTTACGTTTACCGGCTCGAACCCGGCCCTGTACCCGGCAAGCCGTTTCTCTTCGACGCGGAGCAGCACAATCCTCGAACGCAGTTGGAATTCTTCCAGGATCAACCTCAAATGCTGGAGTTTCTCAAAACGGCCAGCCACGGCCAGGTGATGCTTTCGATGTTCCGCGAAAACTTTCCCAGCCTCCCGGACGGGACGATTCTCCTCTTAGATGAACCCGAGATGGCGCTCTCCGTCTCCAACCAGCGGCGCATTTTGAAGATGCTTCTGGAGTTGGTGGATCAGAAGAAATTCCGCGTGATCTGCGCGACGCACTCACCGGTTCTGCTGGAAGCGAAGGAGACGTACGTGATCAATCTGGATAATCACACCAACAAGAACGTTCCCATTGAAGATATGGGAATAGAAGGGCAGAGTACCATCCAATGACACGAGTATGGCTGGTGCTCGCGGCTGGCGTGCTTTTAGCCCAGGATCCGTTTCAGGTTGCGCCCGACCATTACAAGCTTGTCTTCGAAAACCCGTATGTGCGCGTGGTGCGCGTGATCTATGGGCCGCATGAAAAGTCGCCGGTTCACGATCACCCCGCAAATCCGACCGTTTATGTTTACACGACGGATGGCGGCCAGTTGCGCATCCAGCACACGGATGGGCACGGAGCGATGCGTCCGGCTGTGGTCGCGGGAGGTGTACGGTTCAATCGCGGCATGGCCGAGCAGCACACCATGGAGAACCTGACTGGCGTTGGAAGCGAGTACATCCGGGTGGAATTGAAAACTGTCCCGATCGATCTCCCTGAAAAGGACGTGAGGCTCGCACCTGGCTCCGGCCCCTGTGAAAATGGGCAGATTCGAATCTCACGCGCTATGTGCGCCGCACACTCGGCGTGCCCGGCCCTGGAGCGCCCGGCCGTGGACGTGCCGATTGGGAGCGCGGCTCCACGGTGGATCAATGCGCGCGAGAGTTCGCGTAATCAAACGGCATCCGTGCAGAACATCGTTCGCATTGAACTAAAGACAGCGGCGGCTCAATAGCGGAATCGGCTCACCGGGGGGCGTGAAAGCGAAAGCGTACAAGCATATCGCTTGGCACGGGCTTGTTCCGCACGCGGGCCGGATCGAAGTCCCACCTGGAAGCGGACTGCAGCGCGAGGCTTGCAAACGCGGGGTTCGCTTTACGAGAGATCAGTTGGGTCTTCGACACCTCCCCGTTTTTAGCAATTCGGATGCGCAGCACTACCGGTTCGTCGGTGGTCAGATCGCGGCTCAATTCCGGTGGGACGGCAGGGGCGTGCTCCTGGCGGGGTCTTGCCGGAATGAAGTCGTCCGAGCTTTCGTGGCGATCCCGATCCAGTTTGGAAACCAGCGGGATACGGCCAATAGTATTGCGGAATCCAGAGTGTCGAACCGGTTCGAGCGACACCTCCGGATGCACGACTTGCGGCCGCGCGACTTGCAGGCGCATGGGGGTGTGCGTAGCAGAGGCGGGTTTTGCCGTAGCTATCGTAGCTATGTTCGGCCGTGCGGTCTCGTCGGCTGGCTCTATCGCCGGGCTGGTCTGCTCAGTCGGCGGGGCCGGCCCGACCACGCTTTCACTTGCTCCTTCGCGCCTGACAGGTAATTTCGGCGGCGCCGCGCGCGGGGCAGGGGAAGGGGTGGGATTATCCGGCAAATCCCAGGTGTCCCCGGTTTCGATGGCGCGCAAGGATGGATGGACGACTGGGGCGGGAGCGCGCTTGTGGGAGTGCTCCCACAGCCCGGTCAAGCCAAACGCTCCAAGAATCACGATTGCAGCGGTGAGCGCAAACACGGCGAGCGCGCCGACCGTTCCCGTCCTGTTCCCGCGCAGAACGGCCGCCGTCGCAGGCTGTTCCCGGATAATCGGGTATTCTCCTGCGGTTAGCGTTTTGCGGTCCAACGGGAAGGCAAGGGAGGTCTGCCTGAGATCCATTTGGGCCTCCTCCCAGCAGAAGAAGCCTCCGGACGGAGCCTCTCCCCGTTCGGGCTTTGCGAGCAGAACCACCTGCCACGGGTCAGAGAAGTATTGACGGATGACCGATTCGTCGTAGTGGTCCAGGTACATACCCGGCCGGGTATGTGTGCGGAAGTAGCCGACCACCGTACGCCCCCGCTTCGCCATCTTATTGAGCTGGTGCGCGAGTTGAGTCCGGTCGAGTGCGGTGAGTGCAAAAGAAGCTCCCTTGCGGTGTTCGGAAGCTACCTCCTCGAAGTCGTCGACTGTAACGGCGCCGGAATCCAGCCGCCTGCCGAGAAGAACTCCACCGGTTTCGAGAGGGCGGTGCGCGGGTGTCGGCTCCACGAAAATGGTGGTTTGGCGCAACAGAACGTTCAGGTTGTCGACGAGTTCGAGGCTCAGCTCAACAGCTGCTGAGCTGCCCGGTGGCTTCCAAAGGTAATACCCGGAATCCGGCATACAGCCCTCACGCTGCAATTTTCTGGCCGTGATTGGGGAAAGGTGGTGGGCACGAGCAGATTCGAACTGCTGACCTGCCGCTTAGGAGGCGGCTGCTCTATCCATCTGAGCTACGTGCCCTAGGGTCTATCATAAGTCCGGCCAATATCGTTTCGATAGTGCATGCCGTCAAAGTGTATCTTCCGGACACCGGCGTAGGCCGATTCCGCCGCAGACGCGACGTCGACTCCTGACGCCCGGACGCCCAGAACCCTGCCGCCGGCAGTGACGCACCCGCCCCAGGAGATCCTGGTGCCGGCATGGAATACTGTTGCGCCCGTGGATTCAGCCTCTTCGATTCCACGGATCAGGTCGCCGGAACGCACGGAGCCCGGATATCCGGCGGCCGCCACCACCACGCAGAGGGAGGCGCCCGGCCGCCACTCCAGGGTCCGGGTATTGAGATCGCCCTTCGCGACTTCCATCAACACTTCGGCCAGATCGGTGCGAAGGTGAGGAAGAATTGCCTGGGCTTCGGGGTCGCCCAGACGGACATTAAATTCAAGGACCTTGGGACCGCTCGCGGTGAGGATCAGGCCGGCGTAAAGAAAACCAGTGTACTGGGTCGCGTCCACCACGGGCT
>JAOAPQ010000412.1 GCA_025462965.1 Bryobacterales bacterium | reverse complement strand
CACGCTCACGATCCGGCATTCGATTCCGATTCCATCCGGACCCGGATCCAACAGCGCACCAAGACCAACTTCGAGTTCCTCCGGAGCACCGTCAGCTTCAGGTTATCTTTTGCGTTCGGGGAGTCCTGTCTCCGCTGCTGGCCAATATCTATCTGGATGCTTTAGATAAAGAACTGGATGAGCGGGGGCACTCGTACTGCCGCTATGCCGACGACTGTAACATCTACGTCGGCAGTCAAGCGGCGGCCGAACGAACGCTTACCTCGATTCAGGACTGGATTGAGAAGCGCTTGCGATTGAAGGTGAATTCCGCCAAGAGCGGAACGGGGAGGGTCTGGGAACGTAAGTTCCTGGGCTTTCGACTGAACCGCCAACGGCAAATCGGAATTGCTCCGGAGAGCATCGAACGATTCAAAGCGAAGGTGCGGGAACGGTGGCGAAACGGCCAGAGTCTGACCAGCACGGAAGTGAGGGATCGTTGGAAACGCTTTCTTCGAGGCTGGTGGCTTCCAACTGGCTGAGGACAGGCAGCCGATATTCCGGCTGGAAGGCTGGATCCGGCGGCACATGCGGAAGTACTTCTGGTGGCGGTGGCATAACAAGAAGGGGCGCGAGCGGAACCTGCGCAAACTGGGAGTGAAGGGCGCGCTGTTAAAAGTCGCCTCCAGCGCCCGGGTGCGTGGCGAGTCTCAGCGGCGCTGGCGATGCAAAGCGCGCTCACCAAATCGGTCCTTCGAATCTATGGTTTCCTGATGCCTTCGGATCTCGCGGCTCAACGATAAGGTCGCTGCGTTCAACCGCCGGATGCGGAAAACCGCACGTCCGGTGGTGTGGGAGGGTGACCGGGTCTTACGCCCCGGTCACTCGACCCGATTTTTAACCGCGAGTTCGCCGGTGCGCAAGCCGGCAAAGAGAACGCGGCTGTCGCCGCGTGTCCCTGTCAACTACACCTGATCCGGCACTATGTAGGGTTTCCGGTAGTTTCGTGTAAGCAGCGCATTCGCCTCTCGGTCGCCCACGAACGTTCCCGCGCATTGATCCATCTTCAGCGACCGTCCCAGCCGGTACCCGATGATCGCCAAATGGCAGAACGAAGCCGAGCGTGCGCCAATCTCGATCTCAGCATGCAGCGACTTGTAATCCCTCGATCGCACCGCATCCAGGAAGTTCTTCATGTGTGGCGCCGTGTCCTCACCCGAAGCCGCGACGTCCATCGCCTTCTCGTACTTCTCCTGGTTGCCCGCTCCCGCCCCGCGCGCCGCCTCGCCGCTGATGTTGCCCGCGGTGCTCTTATAAAGCTGAAATCCGCTATGATCCACGACCAGGAAGCCCCTATCTCCGAAGAACGTATTGCCGACGTAGTTTGGCCGCACCGCACCGAATCCTTCGGGCGCCGTGGGCAGATTCCGCACTTCGAAGGTCATCTCGACATTCCCGAAATTGAACGTCGTCTGCTGTGTGTTCGGCGTCTCCTGGTCGTCCTTCCAAACGAACTTCCCGCCTGTCGATTGCACCGTCACCGGCCATCCCGGCTTGCCGAGACCCCACAGCGCGATATCCATTTCGTGCACGCCCTGGTTGCCGATGTCACCGTTGCCGGTATCCCAGAACCAGTGCCAGTTGTACGCGAATTTGTTCTTGCTGTACGGCTTCATCTGCGCAGGACCCAGGAACTTGTCCCAATCGAGCCCCGGCGGAACCGGCTCGTCCGGTGTGTGGCCGATCGAAAATCGCCGCCGGTAACAAACGCCGCGCGCCGCATACAGTTCGCCGATCGCGCCGTCCCGAATCAACTGGACCGCCTGCATCTTGTGCGGGATCGAGCGGCTCTGCGACCCCACCTGTACCATGCGCTTGTATTTCCGCGCGGCCTCCACCATCTTCCTGGCCTCGAAGACGTTGTGGCTTGCCGGCTTCTCGCAGTAGACGTCTTTCCCGGCCTGGCATGCCCAGATGGTTGCCAGCGCGTGCCAGTGGTTCGGGAGCGGCAGCGACACTGCTTCCACGTCCTTCGAATCGAAGAGCTTCCGCATGTCGTCGTACTCTTTTGGCGCGTAGCCCTTGGCTTTCTGGATGCGGGCCACTGCCCGCTCGCGCGCCGCCTGGTTCACGTCCACCACCGCCGCGATCCGGCAATCCGAATCGAGCGATCCATAGAATCCTATATGATCGTTCCCGCGTCCGCCCAAGCCCACGATTCCTACCTGGACGCGATCGTTGGCTCCGAGTATGGGAAAGCGGCTGGTCGCAATTGCCGCCGCCGCGGCTTTCACAAATTGACGTCGTGCTGGTTGGATGTCCATAAAAGTATGCGCCATCATTTTATACTCTGCCGCTCCGGGTAGAATGAACGATTACCTATGAAGATGATTTGTGTACTGATGCTCGCGAGTTCGTCGCTGGCTTTCCAGAATACTCCCGAGACCTTGCCCGCGCCCTACGCCACGCCTTCGGTGAGCAACGGAGCGAAGGTCGTGGCGCGTCCTGCAGGCGCAGAGATCAAATTGCCCCAGGGATTCACCGTCGAGCAATATGCGACGGGTTTCCAGCGGCCCCGTTTCATGGTGCAGGATGCCGCCGGTGACGTGCTCGTGAGCGATGCGGTGCCGAACGGCTCCGTCTATGTTCTCCATAACGGCGAGAAGAAGGCGCTGTTGAGCGGCCTCGACCGGCCCTACGGACTCGCGTTCTGGAAAGACTACCTCTACGTCGCCGAAACCACTTCGTTGAAGCGCTATAAGTACGATGCGAAAACGATGACGGCCGGGGCAGGGGAGGAACTGGTTCCCATGAAGGGCTTCGACAAGGGCCACATCACGCGCACGGTTCTGTTCTCTCCGAAGGGCGACAAGATGTATCTGGGAATCGGTTCTTCGGCGAACGTCGTCACGGGCGACCCCGAACTTCGCGCCGCCGTCACGCGTTTCAATCCAGACGGAACCGGGCAGGAGATCGTAGCCTCCGGCCTTCGCAATCCCATCGGAATGCGCTTTCATCCCTCGACCGGCCAGCTGTGGGCCACGGTTCAGGAGCGTGATGGCCTGGGCGATGGCCTTGTCGCCGACTACTTCACCAGCGTCCGGCCGGGCGGCTTTTATGGATGGCCGTACGCGTATCTGGGGCAGCATGAAGACCCGCGTATCACGGAGAAGCGCAAGGATCTGGTGGATCGCACGATCCGCCCCGACGTGTTGCTCGAGCCGCACACGGCCGTGCTCGATTTTATTTTCTACACCGGCAAGCAGTTTCCGGCTGAGTACCGAGGGGGCGCCTTCCTGGCGAATCACGGTTCATCGAATCGCGCCCAGCGCATCGGCTATTCCCTGAGCTTCGTTCCCTTCAAGAACGGCAAGCCGTCCGGCCCTACGCGCGACTTCCTCACCGGCTTCATGCTGGCTCCCGATTCGAAGGAAGTATGGGGCCGCCCCGTCGGCCTGCTGCAATTGAGCGATGGCAGCATGCTTCTCTCGGAGGACGGCGGGAAAACGATCTGGCGAATCTCGTATAAGCGCTCCTAGAATTAAGCACTGAGTGCGGGTTCGATAGCGCCGCGATGGAGCAGTTGCGCGATCGGGCGGCAGCCCGGAGTCCTAAAGAGTAAATTGGCGACGGTGGGCGACTTTGAAAAAGATTCTTC
Organism: Bryobacterales bacterium; assembly: GCA_025462965.1. Classification (GTDB taxonomy): domain Bacteria; phylum Acidobacteriota; class Terriglobia; order Bryobacterales; family Bryobacteraceae; genus JALYXI01. Next base: position 502 of record JAOAPQ010000412.1, on the reverse strand, counting down.
CGGCGAGATTACTCATGCAGCGACTCGTACCCCTGCTGATACCGAATGGGTCTTTCCCTTTCCCGAAGTGGAGCAGGCGATCCAGTTCGCGAGCAGGCATCTAATCGCCGTTTTGGGAGTCGAAGTATTCCGCGTCCTGGAAAATGGCCTTGGAGTCGAAAAATTCAGCGGCTACGAGTTTGATCCGGAAGGTGACGGGACTTCCTTTGTGAGCCGAAACAACGAAGCCGCCCTGAGATTCATCGCGGAGAACGTTCATGGAACCGGCTATGGTTACATCCTGACGACGAGTTCGCTCGGCGAATCAAGGCAGGACCATTGATGCTTTACGCTTGGCGACCAACCCCGGCGTCAGCTAGGTTCGGGAGCACAAGCGCGTTATCGTTCTTCGTCGAGCCAGCGCTGGCTAGGGCGTGAGTTTATATCGATCCCGGGGATACAGGACGGCTTGGCGCACATTCTGAAGGTTGAGCACTTGGCAGGTTAGGCGTTCAAGTCCGAT
>JAOAPQ010000409.1 GCA_025462965.1 Bryobacterales bacterium | reverse complement strand
TGCTGGACCTTCACGTCCCCGATGGGCCCGGGCCATTCCCCGCCGCGATTCTGATCCACGGCGGGGGTTTCGACGGAGGAAGCAAGAGCACGCTCGTCCGGCCGTTATTCGACCCGCTGGCCAACGCCGGCTTCGCATGGTTCAGCATCGATTACCGGCTCGCTCCCGAGTTCAAATTCCCCCAGGCGATTGAAGATGTGAACAGCGCGATCAGGTGGGTGAAGGCCAACGCAGCCACCTACCATGTCGATGTCTCGAAGATCGCCATCATCGGGGAATCGGCCGGCGGCTTTCTTGTAAACTACGCAGGCACGCACGAAACACCGGATACGAAAGTCGCGGCTGTGGTCGATTTTTATGGGCCGGTCGATTACGGCAAGCTGGCCGAGTTGCGGCGCGACCATCCTGAGCGCTTCAACATGACGAGCATCAACAAGCACGCGGCAAACGGCGCGGGCATTCACTTCTTCGGCGCGGATCAACTCGATGACGCGGGCCGGGCAAAACTACACGCGATCTCGCCCATCTTCGCGGTTCACAAGGGGATGCCGCCGTTCCTCTGTATACATGGAACGAAGGACGATCAGGTGGCGTATGAACAATCCCCGGCGATGTGCGACGCGATGCATCACGCGGGAGTAGCCTGCGAACTGATCCCAATCGAAGGCGGTGGGCACGGGATGGCAGGGTGGCGCGAACCCGGGATGCAGCATTGGAAGCCGGAGATGGTGTCCTGGCTTAAGACAACACTGAATGTGAAGTAAGCTATCGCGTGAGTTCCCGCAGCAATGTCTGGGCACGGTCAGCCATCGCCTCCGCCTGCCGCAGTTCCCCGCGTTTCAATGCCTGATCCGCCAGTCTCAGGAAACTGCCGATCCGGCCGGCCGCACTTTTCGTCGCGGCATTCTGGCTGTTCGCAAACGGGCGAAGCTGTGCGTGAAGATCCCGCAAACGCGCCTCAATGCTCGCGTTGGACCGCCCCAGATCGACTCCGGACTGCAATTCAGGTGCGGGCTCCGTGAGGGTGGGGGCGGGAACCGGTTCCCCTGGGGCCGGCTGCGTGCCGGGCGGAACCGCCGGTTGGCCGGACGGGGCGGGTTGGGCCGGAGGCTCCTGTGCTTTCCCCCGCGCCGGTTCGCCCTTGGCAGAGCCGTGCCCACGCCGCGTCTCAATCACCGGCTGACCGGATTCCGCAGCCTTTCCGTCGAAAGGCGGAGGCGGCGGTACGGACTCCGGCGGAACGGGCTGCGGCCTCGGCAGCTCGACTGTCGTCTGCGCGAGGATTAGCGGTTGCGGCGGCGCAGGGGCGGGTGCGGCCGGCTGCGGAGCCGGCGGCGGTGCCGGGGCCTTGGCGCGCATACCGGACCCGCATCCGGCGGTAACAATGAGAATTCCGGAGATGAATAGGCACCCGGTTCGACTGGTTCTCGTGACCATGGGTTAAACTGCCAAAACAGCTACGGGAAGCCGAACGACGAAAGTCGTACCCTTCCCCGGCTCGCTGAAAAAGTCGATTGTACCATCGTGGAGCTGTACGATCCGGAATGTCATGGCGAGGCCGATCCCGGACCCGCGCTCTTTCGTGGTGAAGTACAGGTTATAGATCTTTTCGCGTACCTCGGGCGGGATTCCCGGCCCGGTATCGGAGATCCGGATTTCGCCATAATCCCCGCGCACGGTCGATTGGATTCTCAGAGCGCCGCCATCCGGCATCGCCTCGATCGCGTTCACTACAATATTCAGCAGAGCCTGCTTCAGCAGATCCGTATCGACGGTCACTGCTACCGGCTCGGCCGCCTGTTCCACGGTCACCTCTATGCCTGCCGCTTCCGCCTGGGGACCGGCCAGCTCCACAATGTCGCTGACGAATGCCTGTAAAGGAACGTCCGTCAGGTTGAGGGCGACAGGCCGCGTGAAGTCCAGAAAAGTTTTGACCACGCGGTCAAGCCGCATGATCTCGCTCGAGATCACTTCCATTTGCGGATTCAGGTCATAGTCGCCATGGTTCAGCTTCATCTTCGCCAACTCGACGTGCATCAGGATGGCGTTCAGCGGGTTCTTCACCTCATGCGCTACGCCGCCCGTGAGCTTGCTGATGGCCGAAAGGCGGTCGGCAGTCTGGAGCTGCCGTCCGATCTGCCGCGTGGCTTCGGGGTCGCGCAGGCGGATCAACATGCCGGCCGCGCTGGCATCCAGAAACTCCACCGAAAGCAGAGCGATGAAGATGCTGCGTTCCCCGTTCACCGGATTAAGCGGCACGCGGCGATTGCGAATGGGCCGCGCGGTCTGGATGGATTGGGCGAGCAACAATCCGAGCGAGGTGCCCGGCGGGAAGACGTCGGCTAGGGGCTGCCCGATCAATTCGGCCCGGGGCCGCGCCAGGAATTTGTCCACCGCGCCGGCCGCTGCGATCAACCGCCGGTCGCGCCCGAAGATGAACACCGCATCTTCCAACTCGTCGAGCAGGCGCTCGAAGTTGTCCTTGAGATCCGAAATTTCCGATTGAGCGCCGCGCAGTTGCTCGCCCAGAATGTTGACCTTGGACGCCACCACGCCAAATTGGTCGGCAGGCTGTTTCGACGCGGCAACCTGCTGCAGCTCGTATTCACCGCGGGCGAGCATGTCCAGCATGTTCCCCAGCTTGCCTAGCGGGCGGAACGCAATGGTCGAGAAAAGCAGCGCGGCCCCCATGGCGCCAAGGATCGATGCAATCGAGATTTCGGTCTGATGCGCGAGGGCCGGCATGACCTCCGTCCGTATGAGCGCGGGATCAATTACGACGTGTACAGTCAAGACGGGAAGCTTTTGACCCGTGCGCTTATCCTCACGCACGAGATTGTCGGCGACCTGATACTTCTTCGTTAAGGCTCCCTGGTTGCGCAGGAGCACCTGTAGCTTCTCCCAGGCGCTTCCGTTGTTCACCAACGCCCCAAAATCCGCCATTTCGGGAGCTTTGTGTCCAACCCGATCGGGGTCCGTGTCTACCAGTATCACGTTGTTGCGGTCGCAGACCGCGATTTCCAGCAGCGCCTGGTATTCGGCGAAAATGTCGTGGATCTGGGCGGTCAGCGTCTCGTTGTTCTGTACGCTCGCTTCCGGCGTCAGCTTCGGATTCTGCGACCTCTTGACCGCGCTCACCACGAGTTGCCGGATGGAGAGCGACCGCTTCCACGTCACGTCGAACTGCCGGTTGATTTCGTCCGAAAGACCGAGCGCGGAGACGGTCGACACGATCAGGGCCATAACCAAGACCGACCAGAGCGTAAGTCGAAGCTGGAGTTTCACTACGGAATCAGGAGGATCTTACCGGCTGTGCGGCGGCCTTCGAGATCGCGATGGGCCTGAGCGGCTTCGGAGAGCGGATACGTGCGGTCGATACGCACTTCCAGTTTGCCGGACGCGATCCATTGCAGCACGTCGCAGGCGCGCCACAGCAGATCTTCGCGGTTGGCGCAATAATGAGCCAGCGTAGGCCGAGTCAGAAACAGCGAGCCTTTCTGGTTCAGCAGAAGAGGATCGATCGGCGGCGCGGCCCCGCTCGATTGACCGAACAGCACCATCATGCCGCGCGGGCGCAAGCCATCGAGTCCTTTCGGAAACGTAGCCTGACCCACGGAATCATAGATCACATCCACGCCGCGCCCGTTAGTCAGGCGTTTCACCTCCGCGACGAAATCCTGTCGCGTGTAGAAGATCACTTCGTCGCAACCGGCGGCCTTGGTCAGCGCGGCTTTCTCTTCGGTGGAAACGGTGCCGAATACGCGCGCTCCCAGCATCTTCGCCATCTGAACGATCAAGCGCCCAGCACCCCCGGCCGCCGCGTGGACCAGGGTGGTATCGCCGGCCTTCAGCGGGAACGCGGAATGGGTCAGGTAATGGGCGGTCATGCCCTGCAACATGGCGGCTGCCGCCGTGCGAGTATCCACGTGGTCCGGGATTTTGATCAGCTGCCAGGAAGGCACAACGGCGTATTCGGCATAGGAGCCGCGTGTCATCGCGTAGGCCACGCGGTCGCCCACGGCCACTTCGGTCACTCCCTCACCGATCGCGGTGACCGTGCCCGCGGCTTCCTGTCCAAGCGTCACGGGTAAATCCGCCTTATAAAGGCCTATGCGGAAATACACATCGATGAAGTTTACGCCCGCGGCTTCGATCTTGACCTGGGCCTGCCCCGGACCGGGTGTGGGAATCGGCGCCTCGACCAATTCCATTTGTTCGGGACCGCCTAATTGTTTGACTTGTATTTGTTTCATTGTGTGATTTGCCGTAGTGCCCGGCGGGCATGTACAGCCGTTGCGTAGAGTACCAGATACGTCAGCGTGAACGGGAACAGCAGCAGGCGCGCTATGGTGCGCACCGCTCCGGCGCCCGCAAGGCCGGTCCGGAAGCGCACAAAGTCCGCTACGATGGCCGCGTGATTGCGATCCACCCACACGTAATCGCCATTTTCGTTCAGCATGAAAACGGCGGCCGGAACGCGGTACGCGAGCATCCACTTCCACTTGGTCATGATCGGCTCGGCGGAGCAGATGATCCCCAGCACCTGGTAATCGTTGCCGGCCAGCTCGCGGTACAGCTTCCGGCGGGATCCGGACGTCGGGTAGTTCATCACGCGATAGACCTTGCCGGGGAAATCCGCGGGCGCGCCTGCGAAACAGGTGACCAGGTCAATCGGCACTTCACCGAAAGCATCGACCAGATGCGGGATCACGCCTTCAATGAGCGAGCGCGAGCCGCTTTCAACCAGAAGAATTCGTCGAACATCGGGTCTGCTGTTGGGCCGGAAAAAATAACGCACCTTTTGAATCACATCACAAAACGGCGTACTCGCGCCAGATACGCAACGGCAACCCACGCGATCAACCCCGCCAAAACGCTCCAACTCAAGATGCGCAGCAATACGCCTTCGAAGCCCCCGTCGTAGTACATCGTGACCTTGCAAACGCCGGTGCATGCGGGATCGATGGTCATCAACCCCAAAGCATCGCGAGTAAGCCGAACGGGCCGGCCGGCGACGCTTGCGTGCCATCCCGGCGAGTAGGTTTCCTGGACCGAGATCAGTTCTCCGGGTTCGAGAGCGGCCACGATGGATGCCTTCGCGCTATCGAGCCACGTCCATTGCGCGACCGGCAGCGCCGGGTCTTCGAGCGCCCGCACGTATGGCCGCAAGGGTTCCACATCGATTCCGTTA
>JAOAPQ010000395.1 GCA_025462965.1 Bryobacterales bacterium | reverse complement strand
GCTACTTGCCGGATTCCGCGATCCGCGGATGTTGGTCTACGATCCAGCTTCCGCGGGTCTCCTTGCCGCGCGCGAACAGGTTGCCGGGCTTTGCCGCGTCGATGCCGATCGCGTTGTCCTCACAACCCGCACGAGCGAGGCCTATTCATGGCTATTCAAACTGTTATGTGACCCGGGGGATGAGATACTGGCGCCCAAGCCCTCGTACCCGTTGTTTGAGTTTCTGGCAGCTTTGGAAGCGGTGCGAATCGTCCAATATCCGCTCGTTTACCATGGCTCCTGGTCGATTGATTTCGATGCATTACAACGAGGCATCACGGCTCGCACGCGGGCGATTGTCGTCGTGAATCCAAACAATCCGACTGGTTCGTATCTGAAACTCGACGAACTGCGCGAACTGGCCGGCATCTGCAACCACAACAACCTCGCACTGATCTCTGATGAGGTCTTCTCCGACTACGCGCTCACGCCCGACGCTCGGCTAGTTTCCACGCTGATGAATCTTGAAGCGCCAACCACTTTTTGTCTAAACGGCCTTTCCAAGCTCATTGGAATGCCGCAGATGAAGCTGGGATGGATTGTGACCAACGACTCGCTGGCGCGCGAACGCCTTGAGCTTATCGCGGACACCTATCTCTCAGTGGGCACACCGGTGCAATACGCCTTCCCTCATTTACTCGGGGCGCGCGAAAGCATCCAGGCGCAAATCATGGATCGTTTGCGCTCCAACCTGCAATTTCTGCAATCCCAGTTTGCCATCAGAAAGGTGGAAGGCGGATGGTATGCGATTCTTCAGGCGCCGCGCGTCCGAACGGAGGAGCAGTGGGTCCTGGAACTGCTGGAACGGTATGACGTTCTGGTTCAGCCTGGTTACTTTTACGATTTCGAATCCGAAGCGTTTCTAGTGCTCAGTCTATTAACTGCACCGGACATCTTCCGGGAAGGCGTGAAGCGTCTCCGGCTATTCGTGGATCATTCCTGATCGAAGAGCGACGAGCGGTCCACTCGCTCACCCTTGAAGATTACGAACGAGATCGAGCTCACGGCATGTATATCCTGCAGCGGATTACCATCCACTACCAAGAGATTCGCTTCCAGGCCCTTACGCACGTTACCGAACCTCTTCTCCGCGCACAGGGCCTTCGCGGCGTTTCCGGTAGCGGCCTTTAAAGCGACGGACGGCGGTATCCCCGCTTCCACCCACAGTTCCAGTTCGCGCTGCACGGTGGGACCGTGGACAACCAACGGGTTGCCCGCGTCCGTTCCGGTCACGAGCATCACGCCCGATTTCCAAGCGGCCAGCAGATTCGCCTTGGCATCATCCATGCTCAATGGGTTGTCAAACTGGCTCTTCGTGGCCATCGCTTTGCGTGTAGAAGCGAGCAAATTCTTCGGACCAACCTGCTCAACCAGCGAACGATTGAGCAAGTCCTTGTTGCCTTGCGACATCTGCTGGAAGCCTTCGATGATGCTCAGAGTGGGATCGTAGAAGACGCCGCTCTTCGCCATGCGCGCGAATTCTTCCGGCGGGATGCGGTCGCGCATCGACCCGTGCTCAATGCCGTTCGTGCCCGCGTTCAGGGCGTCGGTGAAGTCGCGGCTTTCCCCGGTGTGCGTGGTCACGGGCAAGCCGGCCGCGTGCGCTTCATCAACGATAGCCCGAAGAAGGTTGACATCGAGCCGGTTGAATGTGTGTTTGTCCGTGCCCGATTCAAGAACTGCTTTGATCCCATCGACGCCTGCTTTCTTGAGCGCATCCACCTGCTCGTTCGCTTCCGCAGGTGTCTTGGGAGTGCGCACAAACGCCGCCATCGCCGCCGCGCGAACCGCCTTGGGGACTCGCTCGAAATATTCCGTGCCATGTCCGCCCTCCGCGGTGAACAGAGGTCCCACGGTGAAGAACTCGGCACCCAGGCGGTGGCCGGTATTTACCGCAGCTCGTGCCGCGAGTGCGATGTCGAGCGGGTCGCCCGCGCTTTTCACGGCTGTAATGCCGCTGTAAAGATATGCGGCAAGGGCGCGTTCGAATACCTTCGCTGTAGGCATGTACTTATCATCCGGAATGCCGCCTGGCGCCACAAGATGGACGTGCATATCGGTCAAGCCGGGCAGGATTGTCTTGCCGGCCGCTTCGATCGGGTCGGCGTTCAGAGATTTCGGATCGGGACCGGGACCGTCGTATACCTGCGCGATCCTGCCCTCGCGGATCAGCACAGAACCCGATTCAAGGACGGAGCCGTCACCCACAAAAATACGGGCATTGCGGATCAGCCGGCTCTGGCTGCGGCGGAGGATGCGCGTATCGATCTTGGCCTTTTCAACGTTCTCTTTGCTGTATGCCTGAAATCCGCCCAGGATCATGAAAGGCAAGAGCACGGCCAGTACCCATAGCTTGGCCGAGCTTCGGATCTTCTCTCCCTTTTCCCACCGGAACAGCTTCGCCGCGACAAATGTGGAAACCATCATCGTGACCGCAAGCGCCGCGACCGAGGCGCCATTCCGCAGCAGCGACTCCCGCCGAAAGAGAATGCCCTGCAGGCCCTGGACGAGGTAAGTGGCTGGAACGAACTGTGTCACATTCTGAAGCCATGAGGGAAACATCTCGACCGGAAACGAAGCGCCGCTCAGAAACAGCATGATGAAATACAGGAGTTGCACCAGAATCGCGCTCTCCTGCATGGAATTGACGACTGAGGCGACGATAAGCCCGATACCGCGAAACGCACTCACGCCTAAAGCAATGAAGAGAAACATCGACCCCAGGTGCTCCGGTACCGGCATGTGATAGATGCGATTCGCCAGGAACAGCATGAGTGCTATGTATGGAAGATAGATCACCAGTCCCGTGATGATGGACGCGACCAGCAGCGGGACCGGCGTGATGGGCGTTACTTTGTAACGCCTCAGAATATTCGCCTCGCGCTCCTGCACTGCGCGCATACCCGCGCCGAAAAGACCGTTGCCGATCACGCCGATGGTTGCCACCTGCGCCACCACCAGATTGATCACCCCGCTCTGCTCCGCATGGAAAGCCTGCGCGAAGATAAAAAAGAAAATCAGCGGGAACATCAAGTTGAAAAACAGCGCAGAGCGATTCCGCAGCGCCAGCTTCAAGTCGATTTTGATCAGTGCCAGGTAAGCTTTCATTCGCGTAGCTTCTTTCCCGTGAGTTCAATGAAGACGTCTTCGAGCGTCGGACGCTTCAGGTTGACGTCCACCAGTTCCAGACCCCGGGCATCCACCCATTTCACGATTTCAACGAGCGTGCGGGCCGGCCGCGTTGAGGCCACCATCATGCCCTTGCCTTGGTGAGTGATCACCGTTTTCGCCGCGTCCGGCCAGGCGGGTACATCTCCCGAGATCTCCGCGTCGCACGTGATTTCAATCGTGGACTGGCCCAGGCTCTTGTCCTGCAATTCGCGCGGCGTACCCATCGCGATGATCTTGCCGGAATCCACGATGGCGACACGATCGCACAAGCGCTCGGCCTCTTCGATGTAGTGAGTCGTCATGAGGATTGTGCGGCTTTCTTTCCGAAGTTCCTCGATGAGCGCGCGGATTTCAAGCCGCGCTTGCGGATCGAGACCGGTACTCGGCTCGTCCAGAAATAGCATCTGGGGATCGTTGATCAGGGCCAACGCGAGCGCGAGGCGCTGTTTTTGTCCGCCGGAGAGCGTGCCGTACCCGCTATCGCGCTTCTCCCAAAGCTGGAGGCGTTTGAGCAGCGCGTCGCCATCCACTGTTTTGGTATAGAAAGAAGCGAATAAATTGAGCGCTTCTTTGACAGTTATCTTTTCTGGAAGATTGGTGGCCTGCAGACAGACCCCGATCCGGTCCTTCAAATGCTGCTTCTGCCGATCCGGATCGAAGCCGAGGACGCGCACCTCGCCGGACGTCTTGGCGCGTATGCCTTCCAGGATTTCAACGGTGCTTGTTTTGCCGGCGCCGTTGGGCCCAAGCAATGCGAACACCTCTCCTTCACGGACTTCGAAATCGATGCCCTTGACGGCTTCGAACGACCCATACTGTTTGTGCAGATCCTGCACGAATATAGGGCTCTGTGTATTCATACGGCGTTTCTCAGTTTAGTGGGGGCGGACGAGCGGAGGGCGGAAAAACGACGAATGGCCGGGATTGGAGTGCGAATGGTTGAATCGAAACTACGAGAGACGAGCGCGCTGCTGCCGGAACGTGGCGCGGGGGTCAGCGGCGGATTGCTTGCCGGCGTGAAAAACTGCGAAGCGGACACAAAGCGACCCGAGCGTTCCGAGCACCCCGGTTATACGGCGCATCGTCCGGCTTTTCTTGGGGACCATGGAAAGAATGAGACCCCCTGTGCTCAAAATCTTTGCCGCCTTCCAGATCGTCCCCGGTACCCCATGGTTCAATGGCCTGCCAACTTGGGGAACCGCGCCTGTCTCCCGCTCCACCCCAGCCGCCCCGGCGATCTCCAGCAGTCCGCCAAGCACGGCGAATGTCGATACCGCGCGCGCTTCACGCTTGCGTAGTGGGAACAAATTCAGAATCGCCGCTGCAGCGGAAATGGCGGAGCCGATGAACAGAAACGGCATCGACCGCCGCGCTTCCTGCCAAACCGGTATGGCGCTGTTCGAGAGCAGCACGGAAGTGTAGCCGGCGAGCGGCATGCCGAAAAATCCGCCGGCGAGGCCTGCCATATCTCCGACCGCGCCCAGGAATCCACCTGAGCGCGAGAACACCGCCGCCGCACCTGCCGAGGCTCCGAAAAACGTCAACACCCAGGACCCGATGCTCATCGGTGACGTGGGACGGAATACGCGCAGCATGTAAACAAAACGCTCCGGCCGGCCGAGATCGTACACCAGGAGAATGGAACTCAGGGCTCCGCCGGTTGCCCCGATCCAGCGGCATCGATGAACCAGCGGTCGTAAGTGCCACCCGCCGGCGACTTGCGCCATTGCGCCCAGGGTCATCGCAGCGCCCCCCGCCCCGCCCACATACAAATATGCGGGCACGCTCCAGATCCAGACCGCCTGCTTGATGACAGGCTTATCGTAGTAAGTCGGGTCGCTTTCCACGACCGTGGGAGTATGTGGGTATGTTTCATCCCGCGGCGTGAGCGGAAAATCCTGTGACTGGCGAACCCTCTGATGCGATGCTTCGCCGGCGAGAATGCCGTGTTCTTCGTCGATGAAGCGCCCGTCGCTCATCGGCGCGACCCCAATACAGCTCCTGCCGCCGCGATGAGCAGGCCTAACGATGCCAGCCCGGCCGAAGTCCACGCTTCGCGCGCCTTCTTCGCCGGGGCAATCGGATCGGGTGGAAGGTTGTAGACCTCCGGTTTGTCCGTGAGCAGGAAGAACGCGTTCAATCCCTCGGTGCCCGGCTGTGAAGAAGCATCCGCGCCATAAAGATAAGCTTCCTTCACGCCGCGCTCATGCAATAGCTCCACGCGTTCGCGCGCCTTTACGTGCAGGTCTTCAATTTCGCCGAACAGGATTGAATCCGTGGGACACGCCTTTGCGCAAGCCGGCTCCATATTCTCTTTCAGCCGGTCATAGCAGAGCGTACATTTCCAGGCGCGCCCGTCATCATGCAGGCGGTCGATGACGCCGAACGGGCACCCGACCACGCAGTAACCGCAGCCGTTGCAGATATCGGGCTGAACGTAAACTGTGTCGAACTCAGTCCGTATAATGGCGCCCGTCGGACAGTTTTCAAGACAGCCCGCGCGCTGGCAGTGCTTACATACGTCGCTCATCATGAGCCAGGCCATGCCGGCGGTATCGGCGCCGCCCATTGGTACCGGCCGCTCGATAAAGCTCACATGCCGCCACGTGGAGCCGCCCAGGTGTCCGGTGTTGTCGTACGACATGCCTGTGAACTGCATCCCGTCATCCGGCAACTGGTTCCACTGCTTGCACGCGACTTCGCATGCCTTGCATCCTATGCAGACGGTTGTGTCCGTGAAGAAGCCCTTGGGCATCGTGTTACCTGTCCCCTTCCTGCTGTCCTTTGCCCGATGAAATGCCGTGCCGGCCGGTGACCTTGGGCCGCGCCGCCGGCAGATCGCGAAAGACTACGGGGTCCCGGATCTCCGGGACGAGCGGGCCCGAGGTAGCCGCGCGCCGGTTCTGGCTACGCCGGCCCGCTTCGATATCACCGGTAAGCGCCTTCGAAGATTGAATGGAGACGTTCGGATCGCCCACAAACGAGATCAGTTCATTCGCCGAATCACCCTTCACCAGGCCCACAGGACCCCAGTGGTACGGCAGGCCGATCTGGTGAATTCGTTTTCCGCGAATGGTGAGCGGCTTTACACGCTCGGTTACCAGAACGCGCGTTTCAATCTCCGCGCGTGCGGTCGTAACCGTCGCCCACCCGCCGTTCGTCAGTCCTTTGGCCGCCGCCAGTTCCGGCGAAACCTCGCAGAACATCTCCGGCTGCAGCTCCGCCAGCCATGAGAGCC
>JAOAPQ010000364.1 GCA_025462965.1 Bryobacterales bacterium | reverse complement strand
CTCATCGCCCCTGGCTCCCGCGCTTGTTACCAGTCACAGCGTGAGCATTTCCGGTCTGACTGCAAACACGTCCTATCACTACCGGGTCAAGAGCAACGATGGCTCCGGTTTGGTGGCCTCGGGTGACCTAACCTTCACTACTCCTTCCGTGCCCGACACAACACCTCCAACCATTTCCATCACGACTCCTGTCACCGGCCAGACTGTTGCGGGCCAGGTTTCCATCGGAGCATCGGCTTCCGACAATGTCGGCGTAGTCGGGGTACAGTTCGCGATCGACGTATCGAGCCTGAATGCGGAACTTACCTCACCGCCCTACTCGACCGTCTGGGACACAACCGCGGTCTCCAACGGTACACACATCATCTCCGCAATCGCGCGCGATGCGGCGGGCAACCACACCACATCTGCGGCCGTGAGCGTCAACGTATCCAACCCAACCACCCGCTCGCTGGTGGATACGACTGTAGCTGATTTCGCCGCCGGCACAGGCACGAACACCTACCTCTCCATGACAGCCGATGGAGAAGTTATGCAGGCTCCTGCCGTTGGCCTCGAATTTTCCTCTCTTCCTCCAGGCTGGTCGGCGGCACCGTGGTCCGCGGGCGGAGGGGTAAGTCTCTCCGGAGGAAAACTCAATGTTGACGGCGCCCTGTATATGCCGGGTACTTACTACGCACCCGGAGCCTCGCTCACATTCGTCGCGACTTTTAGCGGAGACGGAAGCCAGCACATCGGCTTCGGTACGGATTTTCAAGGGGCGCCCTGGGCCATATTCAGCACGTTTGGCGGAGGGGCTTTGTATGTCCGTACGAACAGCGGCACTCAGTCTTTGGCGACCCTCATTCCCGGCAACAACCTGGGCGCACCCCATCTATTTCGAATCGACTGGCAGGCGAACGGCTTCATCTATTGGGTCGACAACGTCCAGGTCGCGTCTCACGTTACGCCGATCGGGACATCGATGCGCCCATTGCTCAGCGACGCCTTTCCTGGTGCGGGAGTAATCAGCGTGGATTGGCTGCGTATGTCGCCGTACGCAACGCCGGCTACCTTTGTCTCGCGAGTGATGGACGCGGGGGCGCAAGCCATTTGGAGCACGCTCACGTGGACTGCGGATACTCCAACCGGAACGAACGTCGCTATGAGCGTCCGCAACGGAAACACGAACGTTCCCGACGCCTCATGGACTGCCTTTCGAGGAATCGCCTCGGGTTCGTCGGTGGGCTTCAGTTCCCGCTACCTGCAGTATCAGGCCCTTCTGTCGTCCAGTACGCCAGTCCTGAGCGCGGCGCTGCGCGACGTTACGGTGCAGTACGACACGTCGATATCGAATGTTCAAGCCACCAACGTCACCACCAGCGGCGCAGCGATCACGTGGACAACCAACACACCGTCGACGAGTCAGGTGGACTACGGGACAACCATCGGCTACGGATCCTCCACTCCGCTCAACTCTACTCTTCTGACCAGCCACAGCGTATCCCTTACCGGGTTGCAATCCGGTACAGCGTATCATTACCGGGTAGAAAGTAACAACGGATCCACGCTAACGATCTCGGGCGACTTCACCTTTCAAACGGCGGCCATACCGGACACCACGCCGCCGGTTGTTAGCATGACCGCTCCCGCCCCGGGTGCAGTTGGAGGTACGGTAACCGTGTCCGCTAACGCTTCGGACAATGTTGCTGTTGCCGGTGTCCAGTTCCTGCTCGATTCATCCAACCTTGGCGCCGAAGTAACCACGCCGCCCTATTCGATCGCGTGGAACTCCACCTTAACGGCCAACGGCCCTCATACTGTCTCTGCCACGGCGCGAGACGCCGCCGGAAACCGCACCACAGCCGCGGGAGTCGGCGTCACGGTCATGAACAATGGCTTGCTGACGATGACGGATACGACCGCCGCCGACTTCGCCGCAGGCTCTGGCACAAACACCTACATTTCGATAACTGGAAACGGTGAGATCATTCAGGCCCCGGCTGTGGGCGCAGAGTTCACAACCTTCCCGGCGGGATGGACGTCCGCTCCCTGGTCGGCAGGCGGCAACTCCCTCGTGAACGGTGGCAAGATAGCTGTCGATGGCGCCCTGTTGTCTTACGGTTCCTCGTTCGGACCGGGACGCTCTCTCGAGTTCGTCGCCACCTTCACCGGCGGCGCCAGCCAACACGCTGGGTTCGGCACGGACTTTCAATCGGCGCCGTGGGCTATCTTCAGTACCTGGGGGGGCGGCGCCACCCTTTATGCGCGCTCCTATAACGGCTCGCAGTCCTCCGGCACTGCGCTTCCGGGCAGTTACATAGGAGCTCCGCACAAGTATCGGATTGATTGGACTACGAGCGGCTTTGTCTACTCGATAGATGGTACTCAAGTCCTGAACGACCCGGTTCCGGTGGCGGCTGCCATGCGTCCCCTCGTCAGTGACGCCATCCCGGGCGGAGGGGCCGTGACCCTCGATTGGCTGCGCATGAGTCCCTACGCCTCTTCTGCCACATTTACCTCGAGAGTGTTGGATGCCGGTGCAACCGTAAATTGGAGCACGCTGGCGTGGTCGGGCACTCTGCCGGCCGGCACCGGTCTGGCGCTAAGCGTGCGCAAAGGGAATACCCCCGTGCCGGACGGATCCTGGACCAGCCTCTCGCCCGTTACTTCCAGCGGCGGTTCCATCGGCGGGAGCTCGCGTTACATCCAATACCAGGCTCAACTGACCACCAATAATCCGGCTCAGACCGCGGCTCTCAACGACGTAACGATTTCTTATACACCCTGATTCGTCCGCTCCCAGGAACTTCACACGCGTGATGGTGACCTCGGAGCAACACTCTTTTCAACAACAAAATTGCCCGGCGGCAAGTTCTCGGAACCGTCGTCGTATTGGCGTGCATCGTTCCTGGTCCGCACGAGGGGAGACAAATAACATGGTTCGTCTAGGCGTCATCGGGTATGGATATTGGGGACCGAACCTGGTCCGGAACTTCTCGGAGGCGCCCGGCGCCCAGGTAACCATGGTGAGCGACATGCGGCCGGACCGGTTAATGCTGGCCCTCAGACGCTATCCGTCGTTGAAGACGACAAGTGACTACCGTGAGTTACTGAGAGATCCCGATATCGACGCTGTAGTTATCGCCACACCAGTCTCGACTCACTACGATTTGGCGATGAAAGCATTGCAGGCCGGCAAGCACGTCTTAGTGGAAAAGCCCATGACCGCGACCACGGAGCAGGCGTTGCGCCTGGTGGAAGAGGCCGCAGTGCGCGGTCTCCGCCTGATGGTCGACCACACCTTCACTTATACCAGCGCCGTTCGCAAGATCAAAGAGCTGGTCGCCGCCGGCAGTATCGGCGAGATCTATTACTACGATTCAGTCCGGGTGAACTTAGGAATATTCCAGCACGACGTAAACGTGCTCTGGGATCTCGCGGTACATGATCTCTCGATCATGGATTACATCCTGCCGTTCACACCTTACGCCGTGTCAGCCACCGGCATGAGCCATCTTCCGGGGAAGCCGGAAAATATCGCGTATCTCACGCTGTTCTTCGAAGAGTCGCTGATTGCCCACATTCACGTAAACTGGCTGGCCCCGGTCAAGATCCGGAGGACGCTGATCGGCGGAAATCGCAAGATGATTGTCTACGACGATCTCGAGCCCAGCGAGAAGGTAAAGACCTACGACAAGGGGGTCACATTCGATGCCGGCGCGGAAGTCAAGCACCAGATGCTTGTCGGCTACCGCGCCGGCGATATGTGGGCTCCGCATCTGGATGTTACAGAGGCGCTGCTGACGGAAGCTACGCACTTTGTCCGCTGCGTCGAAGGAGCCGAGACCCCACAGACCAGCGGGGAATCCGGGTTGCGGGTCGTTCGTATTCTCGAAGCCGCCACTCGGTCTATCGGCGATCGCGGGCGGCCGGTAGAGCTGAACCTGAGTGAGAAAGACAAAAAGAGGAGGGCAGTGGCATGATCCCGTTTCTCGATCTGCGGGCGCAGTATACGAGCCTGAAACTAGAAATCGACAGCGCGATTACGCGCGTTCTCGAGAGCTCTCAATTCGTGCTGGGCCCCGAGGTGGCGGCATTCGAAACGGAGTTTGCCGCTTACTCGGGAGCCCGAACCGGAATCGCCGTGAGTTCCGGAACCAGTGCGCTGCACCTGGCGCTACTGGCGGCCGGTATCGGAGAGGGCGATGAGGTGATTACCGTCCCGTTTACGTTCGTCGCCACAGCTGCGGCCATCTGCTACACGGGCGCGCGGCCCGTGTTTGTCGACATAGATCCCGGCACGTTCACGATGGCGGTCGAACAGATTGAAGGCGCCATCACGGAACGTACCAAAGCGATTCTCCCGGTGCATCTCTACGGCCAGACGGCGGACATGGATCCGATTCTCGCGATTGCCCGGCGCCACAATCTTATTGTTATTGAAGATGCTGCTCAAGCGCACGGCGCACGTTACAAAGGACGCGGCGCGGGAAGTATGGGCGATATGGGCTGCTTCAGCTTCTATCCGGGCAAGAACCTGGGAGCGTGCGGTGAAGGCGGCATTGTCGTCACGAACAACCCCGAATACGAGCGCACTCTTCGAATGTTGAGGGACTGGGGGCAAGAGCGAAAGTACCATCATGTGCTCAAAGGCTATAACTACCGGATGGAAGGCCTGCAGGGCGCCATCCTGCGCGTTAAGCTGCGCTATCTCGAGGATTGGACGGAAGCACGGCGTCGAAACGCCGCCCTTTACCGGAGCGCCCTTGCCGGTTCCGGTCTCGCCCTGCCGCACGAGTGCCCGGATTCGAGGCACGTCTACCACGTGTTCGCAGTTCGTACGCCCGACCGTCAAACCCTGCAATCCACTCTGGAAAGCCGCGGAATTCAGACCGGAATTCACTATCCGATTCCGGTTCACTTGCTCCAGGCATACTCGAACCTGGGATATCG
>JAOAPQ010000337.1 GCA_025462965.1 Bryobacterales bacterium | reverse complement strand
ACCCCGGATTACCGCCTGAGCATACAGAGCTCGAAACTCGGTCCGGTTTCGATTCAATTGAACAGCGGGTCTTCGAGCCTCCTGAACAATCTCTCCACGGGGTCCCTCGCGAGTTACGAAGTGGACGGGCTGAGCACTCCGATCACGTCCGATTCACGCACCATTACGCTCGCGCCCGGCGTTTCGGCGAACCTGTCCGCTCAGAGTGCGACCGGTGTAGCCACCACCATCAGCGTGAGCCAGCAGACGCTCAGCGTCAGCAATGCCCTTTCCACCTTCGTTAACGCCTATAACGCCGCGACTGACGAGTTGAACAACAGCCACGGAACATCCGGGGGCGCGCTGCAAGGCCAGAGCCTGATCGTCAACCTCGGCAACACGCTCCAGCAGTTGGGAACCTTCTCAAGCGGCGCGTCCGGAATCGGTTCGCTCACCGATCTGGGAATCACATACAACAGAACCGGCCACCTCAATTTCGACCCGAGCGTATTCTCTTCTGCTACTGCCGGCCAAATCACGGCCCTCACTAATTTCTTGGGCGGCGCCACGACGGGCGGATTCCTGCAGACCGCGACCAATCTCCTCTCGGCAGTCGAAGATCCCACGACTGGAATTATCCACGGAGCCTCGACGGCGATCCAGAGCGGGATCACCACAGGCCAGAGTATGATTGCCAGAAACCAGGCCCGAGTCGATCAATTACAGAAGAATCTTCAACTGCAACTCGCGAAATCGGACGCGCTGGTTGCCTCGCTTGAGCAGAGCTACACGGTTTTGAATGGCTTGATTCAGGCGCAGAGTCTAAACACTCAGGCCCTGAGAAATGGCTATTAGGTTGATATGACGACTCTGCAAGAGGCCGCTCAGTCGGTGACGGAATCGCTCCGGCTGGGAGACGTGGACGAAGCGGAACGGCAGATGGCCGAACTCCGGCGCCTGATGCCTTCGTGCTCGGTCCCGGACGATATGCGTGCCGCGGCGGCTACCATGCTCGAAGCCCGGAAACTTGCCATTGTGCACCGCGCGCACACGATGCAGGCGTTGCAGTCGCTCATTCGCTACAGGCACTTCGCACCGGAAGGCTCGGGCGATCACTCATTTGAAATGGAGGCATAGCGGAGCACCATCGACCGCACAATACCCGGAGAGATTTGCCGTTCTCTCCCCACTGAGGATGCATGCAGGGAAGCATGTTCGAAAACGTCGGCGGCAACATGGAACGCTACATGGACCTGCTCACCGCACGCCAAAAAATTGTCGCCTCCAATATCGCCAACGCCGATACGCCAGGGTACAAGGCCAAAGATATCGACTTTCAATCCGAGTTCCAAAGTGCGCTCGACACCCACTCGCCGCAAATTATCGAGGTTCCCGGCCTGAAGGTCAGAAACGATGGAAACAACGTGAGTATAGATCGCGAGTCCCGTCTGCTGTCCGAAAACGCCATCCGCTTCAGCCTCGCTTCGCAAATCGTTAAGAACGAATTCAAAGACATCGCCACGGCGATCCAGGGAGGCACGTCCGCATGAGCCTTTTCTCGGCTATTTCGGTCAGCGCCTCAGGCATGGAAGCTCAACGCACGCGCGCGGAACTCCTGGTTGAAAATCTGGCGAACGCGGAAACCACCCGCACGCCCGAAGGCGGCCCCTACCGCCGCAAGGACGCCGTATTCCAGACGCAGGCTGCCGAGCTGCCTTTCCACTCGATTCTTACCGCCCAACTCCAGCAGCAAGCGCCAGGCGTTGGAGTCTCGGAAATCACCGTCGATCAGTCGGAACCGCAGAAGCACTATATGCCCGGCCATCCCGACGCCGATAAAGACGGTTACGTCGCCATGCCTAACGTCAACCCGGCCGAGGACATGGTAGATCTCATCGGAGCATCGCGTACCTACCAGGCGAATGTCGCCGCCATCTCGGCCGTCAAGGACATGATCCAGCACTCAATTGACCTGTTCCGCTAGTTCCTCGCCATGCCGATTCAGCCGATTCAGCCGCCCAGCATTCCCGACATTCAGACGACCATCTCGAAGGCATCCGGAGCGGGCGATTTCCGCGATCTCCTGGCGAGCTCTATTGCAAGCGTGGAGCAGCAGCAGCACGAAGCCCAAACAGCGGTAAACAATTTCCTCACCGGAGAATCGGAAGACCTGCACACCGCCGCTCTCGCCGGGCAGCGCGCGGAGCTGTCGCTGCAACTTTTCATGCAGGTGAGGAACAAAGTGGTGTCGGCGTACCAGGAAGTAATGCGCATGCAGGTGTAACCCGGCATGTTAGATCAGCTCAAGAAACTTGTCGCCGCCTTGTCCGTCGCGCAGCGAATCACGATCGTCCTCGTGACCGCCGCCGCGGTAGCGGGCGTGCTCGCGTTCTCACACTGGCGCCAGGAAACCGACTTCCATCCCTTGTATACAGGACTTTCCGCGGAGGACGCGGGCGCCGTCGTCCAGAAACTCAAGGAGACTGGCGTCCAATTCCGTCTGTCCGAAAACGGCACCAGCGTGCTCGCTCCCTCCGCCCGCGTCGCCGAACTGCGCCTGGAGATGGCGTCGGCGGGCCTTCCCAAGAGCGGCAGGATCGGCTTCGAATTGTTCGATAAGACCAACTTCGGCGCCACCGAGTTCGCCGAGCACGTAAACTATCGCCGCGCGCTCGAAGGCGAACTGGAACGTTCCATCATGTCGCTCTCCGAAGTGGAGCAGGCGCGGGTTCACTTGACCTTCCCGAAAGACTCCGTCTTTCTCGAGTCCAGGCAGCCGGGTAAAGCCAGCGTGGTCCTCCGGCTACGCCCCGGCACGAAGCTTTCTGGCCAAAACGTCGGCGCTCTCACCAATCTAGTGGCAAGCGCCGTCGAAGGCCTTGCGCCCGATGCCGTAACTCTGCTCGACACACGCGGTAACCTCCTCAGCCGTCCCAAGCGCGCCGCTGATCCCGATTCGCCGCAGCCGTCCGAAGCCTCCCTCGAGTACCGCCAGAAGATCGAGGCCGACCTCCTGGCCAAAATCAACGCCACCCTCGATCCGCTGCTCGGCGCCGAGAAGTTTCGCGCTGCCGTCTCAATCGATTGCGACCTCAGCAGCGGCGAACAGAGCGAAGAGACGCTCGATCCCACGAAGTCCGTCATGACCACCTCCCAGAAGACGGAAGAAGGCACGACGGCGAGCGCCGCTACGGGCGCGCCGGGAACCGCTTCGAACCTTCCGCGCCCGCCCGGCCGATCCACCGCAGGCGGCGCCGGAGTATCGCGTAAGACCGAAAATATCGCTTATCAAACCAGCCGGCTGGTCCGCCACGTCCGTTTGCCGCAAGGTCAGGTGAAGCGCATGTCGTTATCCGTCCTCGTGGACAATGACCTCAAATGGGAGGGCTCCGGCAAGAGCCTGAGACGGATTCTGGCGCCGCCATCGCCCGAACGCCTCAAGGCTATCCATGACCTGGTCGCAGGTATCACCGGCCTCAATTCCGAGCGCGGCGATCAACTCGTGGTCGAAACTCTGCCCTTCGAATCAACGCTTACATCGGAGCCTCCTCCGACGCCCCCGCTTACCCCCACCGAAGCCGATCCGCGACTGCCGAAATGGCTTGTTCCGATCCTGGCCGATCCGAAATCCCTGTCGGTCGGCATCGCCGCTGGCGCGGGTGTGATCGTTCTCCTCGGCGCTCTTCTCTTCCTGTTGTCTCGCAGAAAGCGCAAGCCCTCTGTCGAGTCTCCGGTCGCCCTGGGGCCAAGCGTCGCGGCCACTTCCGATCAGCAGGAAGAGCAGATGAAGGCGCAGCTCGCCGAACAAGCGGAATTGCAAAAGCAGATCGATGGGGCCGCCCTGAGCCAGCTCAAATTGCCTACCGTCACAACCAAGAAAGCGGAGGTACTCGTGCGGCACCTTCGCGAGACCGTGCTGAAGGACGGGCCCGCCACCTCGAACGTACTGCGGACATGGCTCACTGAATCCGGCGGTGGCGAGACGACATGATCTCCAACACCGCACGTTCGCCTGAGGTGCTATCCGGTCCCCGTCGCGCCGCCATCCTGCTGATCGTACTCGGCGAACAGAGCAGCGCCGAACTCGTCAAGGGTCTCACGGAAGACGAAGTTCAGCTCGTCAGCCGGGAGATTGCGCGCATTCATTCGATCACTTCGGAGCAGGCGGAGACCGTTCTCGAAGAGTTTCATCAAATGGTCGTGGGCCGCGAGTTTGTGGTGAAAGGCGGCCTGGAATACGCGAAGAAAATGTTGCAGGGCGCCTTCGGGCCGGAGGCGGCCAAGAAGATTTACGACCGCCTCATCAAGGTACTCGGAAATGACGTTGCGAGCTTCGACATTCTTCACAAAGCCGATCCGCAGCAGCTTGCCAAATTCATCCACAGCGAACATCCTCAAACCATCGCGCTGATCCTCTCTCACTTGAGTCCGTCGCAGGCCGCCGCGCTGTTGATCTCGCTGCCGCCGGAGATGCGCTCGGATGTGGCTCTCCGCATGGCGAATCTGGACCAGATCTCGCCTGAGATCATCAGCAAGATCGCCACTATTATCGGCCAGAAGTTGCTCGCGCTCGGCGAATTCAGTCGCGAATCCTACGGCGGCGTCCGCGCAGTCTCCGAGATGTTCAACCGTCTGGACTCCGGCACCAGCAAGGAAATTCTGGACAACATCGAACAGCAAAACCCCAATCTCGTGGAAACCATCCGCCACCTGATGTTCGTTTTCGAAGATCTCCTGCTCATCGATTCCAACGGCGTCAAGGAATTGATCGCGCTTGTGGATCGAAAGCTCCTGACACTCGCCCTCAAAGGCACCAGCGACCGGCTTCGGAACCACCTGATGCAGGGCATGTCGCAGCG
>JAOAPQ010000295.1 GCA_025462965.1 Bryobacterales bacterium | reverse complement strand
TTCACAGTGTTCAGCAAAGCCGTTCAACTTGTGCATGATCACAAACCCGCGATCTGTCCATTCGCCAGCGTTCCGCAGGCTGAAAAGCCTGCCCCACGATTACGCAGGCTTAGCTAATTGACTTCTAACTCACGCCACTAGCAGATTGCTATTCAGATCGATGCACTTACTCCCACTGCTGAACACGCGTATTGCCGCTTGTCGCGTAATTCAGAGCGCCCGATGCCGGGGAGGTGCGAACGCTACCGCGCATTCTCCGCCCGTGGCCAGCCATGCGCGCCTGCACGAAAGGCTTTCTTCGCTTCGGTGGTGGCGGAGTTCAGGGACGTGCTGTATGTAATAACCATATCGAACGAGTGAAGGATGCGGTTATTGACACGCTTCAGTACCCGGACAAATGCCGGTATAAGTCAAATAAGATTGCTGAGGGAATCCCATAAATTGCAGTAACTGCTATTCTCTGATTTATGAAAATAACTTGCATAGTAGTGTTTTTCGCGGCGCTTTTCCTCGAAACTCCGTTGCTTCACGCGGACTTCTCTTACTACTACACGGGCGCGCCATTCACAAGCTTCATCGGCCCGCCGATTTTTGGCCACATTGACGCAATGTTGTTCTTGCTGCGCCTCTAGGTCCGAACGCGCTCGTGGAGAACATCCTCGCGGGGGACGTCACGGGAACGCCAGATCCGGGCGCGATAGCGCCTCTCTCTTGGGACATGACCGGAAAGACGCCATTCAGCAACAGCAGAATGTACTTGAGAACGGATGCACTCGGCCATATCTCCGACTGGCATTTAGACACGAGCTTCGCCGACATCGGCGGCGGTTATAGTGGATGTCAGACTAGTGGCCCCGGACAATTCGACGAATGTGTCAGCGTCTCCAACGGCAACTTGGACAACTATGAACACGGACCAAATGGGATCTGGACGAGTGATGCCGTTACGCCCGAGCCCTATTTACTGCTGCCGCTCGGCTTGGGGTTTGTTGCCCTTTGCTTAACGCGGTCAAGGAGCTAATTGGCCAGTGGGCGAAATATGTTTTGACGCACGGTGAAAAGTCTCTGAGCCGGCGGATACTCCGGCACTGGCAGGATGCACGCGCCGCGTGGTCACTGCACGTCCCGCCGAACCAAAACCCCCGCACCGCAACTCCGGCACGTTTACGCCTCCATGGCCGAGAACCCGGAACCGTGTTCGCCTCTCGGCAGATCGGGCACGTCTCACCACAAATCCACCTACCATTGCCATCTGCAGCAGGGATCCGCTTTTTCGATGTGACCTGCCTGTTGCCCGATGATTGGCCGATGGCCACCGGGAAAGTTCCGGTTCGTCACAAAGCCATTCAAGCCTAATTATCTGCTGGAGATTGTTTCTAATTTGCTTAGCGATTCCGGTTCAAACTGACCTTCGACCCGAAATTTTACCAACGCCGGCCGCGATCGCCGTTCTATTCGCCTAGTCAAGCACTCGGGCGGTAATCGTAAGCGACGGCTTCAGTTCGCGGCGTGCAAGGTGAGCCGCCGCCCTCAATTCACGATCGCTCAAGAGGGTGGGGTCCACCGGAATTCAATAGCGCCACATGGCGAAAAATCTCAGCGCCGCGGGTCACGCGGCGGGCCAGGACCGCAGGATTTTGAAGAATAAGGGAACAAAAATGTTAAATCCTCCGGCTCGTGCTTACATTTAACTAACGATACTGATATTCTTGCCACTATCGTGCCCATCGAAGAAGAAAGGGAATCCACTCAAGCGGCCGAAGAGTCAACCTGGCGCTTCCTCGACGGCCTGCCGGACTGGTACGCAATCCCGGCTCATGTCGGAATAATCATGGCGATCGCGATCATTCTGGCCGTCGCACACTGGCTTACGCACTGATTCGAAAAGAACTAGAATCGCGATAAATTGGGTGGGCTATTCTGAACGCAGCCGATGAATAACCAGCTGCACGTTCTGATGATGCCGGATTACCGAGCAGGAAATCCCTATCAATCCATGCTGGCTTCGGCACTCGAAACATCGGGCGTTAAGGTTTCATTCCCCGCCGGTTATCGTCGCGGACTGCCGCTCTTGCGAGCCGTGTTGCAGGACGGGGCCCGGATTTTGCATCTGCACTGGCTTTCTCCCTATCTGAAGGGACAGAACGTCTTTTCGCAGATTTTCTATGCGGCTAAGCTGTGCCTCGATCTTTGCCTGGTGCGTGTGGCCGGAATTGGAATTGTGTGGACCATTCACAATCGTGTGTCTCATGAGGCACGATTCCCGCGCCTCGAGCAGTTCGTTCAATACCGTGTGAGCCGCCTAGCGGGCCTCGTCATCGTCCATTCCGATTCCGCCCTTCGCGAAATGATCCACACGCGCGCCCTGAAACCGAGGCACGTACGCGTGATCCCCCACGGCCACTACGCGGGCGCCTATTGCGCTGCCGTACCGACGATTGAAGCGCGGCAGGCGTTGGGATGGGACGCGGACAAGATGGTCTTTCTCTATTTCGGTATGATACGGCCGTACAAGAACGTGGAGGGGCTGATCGAAGCATGGAAGTCCTTGCCCGAATTGGCGGAACGGGCCACGCTCATCATTGCCGGCGAGGCCGAAGATCCAGTCTACCGCCGTTACATTGCCGATATCGCCCGCGACGTACCGAGCCTAAAGCTTCAGTTGGGACGCATTCCGGATGAGCAAGTGCACCTGTTTTTCAGCGCCGCCGACGCCGTGGTGCTACCATTCAACCGGATTTTGACGTCTGGCAGTCTGCTGCTGGCTATGACTTTCGCCAAACCAGTGATAGCCCCACGCATGGATGCGATAAGCGAAACGCTGCGGGGCGCAGACAATCTACTCTATGACGATGGCATCCAAAAGGCGCTACTGTTCGCCGCTTCTCCGAATGCTGATATTGCAGGGTTGCGTGTCCGCATGAAGGGGCTGTGCGCGGAACTGGGCTGGGATCGAATCGCGGGCCTCACGGTTTCCGCCTATGTGGATGGGACTAAGATGCGTGATATCTGACCGGGAGCCGTTGAACAAAAGGCAGCCGGTTCGTAGACCTGGACCCTCGTTCGGGCGTCACTCCTTAACCTTCAGCCGCTCGCGATTCTCTTGGATGAACTGCTTGATCTCGTCGGCCAGCCCGAGCAACTTCAGCCATTGTTCCTGGTAGAGCGTGACCGGGAAGCGGCCAAGCCCGTAAACCGAAACGGCGCCCTTCTCGCTGACCTTCATCGACACGGCGCTGTTTCTTCTCTGTTTCAGTGATTCGTTCTCGGCCCGGAGGCGTTCAAGTTCTGCTTGTAAATCTTCGTTGGACATAAATATTTGGCTTTCGGACGGTCTATTTCTCTGCCGCTTTAGCAGGCGGCGAGTTCGTTCATCGCCGGAAACGCCATCTGTCGGTTGAGCAGTGGGCGCACCGCAGCTTGATAGCTCTCAAACCCCGAATACGCCGCAGCTTTGAAATCGGCTTGTTCAGGCCTTCATTGCACCGGCCGCAAATTAGCCACTTCCCTGTAACTCGGTTCATATTGCCCCCGTAGCAGTTGTCGAACTCCGCGCCTTCGAGCCGGCCGGATTCCGTGCAAACCTGCGTTTCCTGGCAGCAACGCTGGCTTTGATCTCGCGCAGGCCTTCGGTGATGGCGCGTTGCGTTGTATGAATGTATTGAACCATACAGATCGATTACTCCATGCTTAGTAATGGCCTATTGTAGTACTTCCATCGCCAACAGTTAAGTACTACCTTTCTATGTATTTTATTGCCGACTGGTGATATGCTTTGTTTCACGTATATGACACCCGCTCAGATTGCAATCATCATCTGCGTATCAGCCTTGATGCTCGCTGCCTGGCTGTACGACCGGCGCCACATCGCTCCGAGACTTTCCAGGGAAGAAAAGGCCGCAGAGGACCTGGAAAACTCGGCCTGGTAGCCCAGGGGTTTGTTACCGTCTGCTTACGGAATCGAGGAACTGATCGGCCGATTGATTTTCACCACGTGCGTCAGGATGCTTAGCAAGTCGCTCGAACAGACGCGCGCCGCCCTGCATGTGAAATCAACGAAACCCACAAAGCCGCGGAAGTTCCCCGTTCCGGCGGAAGCGCTAGAAGTGCTCCGCGAGCACGGACGTGAACAGGGCCACGATCGCGAACTCTTCGGTGCTGACTATCGGGGCCACGATTAGTGTTCTGCCGGCCGGACGGAGGTTACTATAGTCCGGATTGCGTCGCCGCGCCGGTGTCCGACCTGATGCGCAAAGCGGATCTGCCCGGCGTGACCCTGCACTCGCTCAGACCACGCCAGCGAGTTGCTCAGTAAGGGGGAGTTCCGATTCCAACCGTGGCGAAGCGTCTTGGCCACGAATGTCATGCTTTCGATTTACCCGCCCGCGCTCGAAGTTGATGAAGTGGCGGTCGCGAAAATCTGGCAAGAGCCGAAAAGAGCTGCGCGACAGCAAATGTCAGGACAGTGAACCCCGAAAAATTCGAAGTAGTTGAATCAAAAGGCAGGAAAATGGCGGGGACGACGGGGCTCGAACCCGCGACCTCCGACGTGACAGGAAGACAGTCTCAGTATTTCTAAACCATTAAACCTATTTTTTACGGGTACTTACGCGGTATAAGGGGGCGGGTATTCGACGGTGCTACAGTACCTGCTTCAGTTCTTCTTCTTTGGAATTTTGACTTCCTTATCGATCAGTTGCGCTGTTTGGTCGCGCAACTGTGGAAACAGGTGCTTGTAGCGGTCAAGCGCTTTGCTCTTGTGCCCTGTGTGCTTGGCGATTATGTTGTCCGGTACACCTTGGCCCAGAAGTACTGAGGCCGAAAAGTGCCGCCAATCGTGAATACGCGGGCCGAATTCACCTGGCTCTCCGGTCCTCATCCCAAGCAATCGGCAAACCCGGCGGAAGCGTTTGCCCAAATCCCACGTGTACGGTCGCTTAAAATCACCTTTGAATCGGGGGTTAGGTTTCGCGGGAAAGAGGTATTCTGAAACGCCGTAGCTGGGGAGTCTCTTAAGCGACTCGACGGCTTCGTCCGATAGCACAGCTGGCTTCGGTTCCCCATTCTTGGTGACCGGCACCATGATGAATGGAACGTCCCCCTCAAGATTGTGAACGTCGCTCCACTTTCTCGGTAAAAGCGATCCCTTACGGAGTGCTGTGGTTGTCGCCAGGACTGCGAAGCAATCGAGCTCGTAATCGCCGAGTTCGTGGCATTTGGCGCGGAACCGGCGAAATTCATCGGGCATCATCAGAGAGTCGCGTCCCGCTGGTTCTTTCTCCTGGCGTACAGCTTTCGCTGGATTCACGTCGTAGCGACCGCGCTTGATATTGAATGAGAAAATGCTCGACAGGATAGTTCGATACTGATTCCTGCTAGATGCCGACAGCGGCGCATCGGTCTCCACGCGCACCTTGGCAACCTTAGTTCGCTTCGCGCGCTTGTCATAAACCGCTGGCTTTTCCACTGGAACCCATTCAAT
>JAOAPQ010000277.1 GCA_025462965.1 Bryobacterales bacterium | reverse complement strand
CGGTTGATGAACGAACTGCTTACCGATTGCGTGGACCCGGAAACCGGGAAGCCTCTCATCGACAAGATTACGCCGCGCGAGGAGGCGTTCGCGGGACCCTACATGGGCGTCGCGCCCGACCTGACGCTCACGTTGCATGACCATGGCTTTGTTTCCGTCCGGCGCAGTCAGACGATTACCGCGAAACGCACCCAGGTAATGGGGACGCACCATCCCGACGGAATTCTCATCGCACGCGGGCCTGGGATTCGACAGGGCGAGGAGATAGAACCCGTGCGCCTGATCGATATCGCCCCGACGGCTCTTTATTGCATGGGTCTACGGACGCCTGAAGATTTGGAGGGAACGAAGATAACCGATATGTTCACCCCCGCTTACCTGGCTGCGCACGCTTCGAGCACGGGTGAGCGGACCATGGCCGCGGTCGCAACCGGTCCTAATATGGACGGCGACGATGCCGACCTTCTGGAACGGCTGAAGGCGTTAGGCTACCTGGAGTAAGTGGATGGGGAAAGCAAGAGTAAACGGCGTCGAACTGCACTATCAGATCAAAGGTTCCGGGCCGGATCTCGTGCTGATTCACGGAATCACCTCCAGCCTGGCGCAATGGTATATCAACACCATTCCGGCGCTTGCCACGGATTATCGCGTCACGGCATATGATCTGCGCGGACACGGCCTGAGCGAAATCACCAAGTCGGGTTATACAT
The DNA here is from genome assembly GCA_025462965.1 of Bryobacterales bacterium. GTDB lineage: Bacteria > Acidobacteriota > Terriglobia > Bryobacterales > Bryobacteraceae > JALYXI01. Next base: position 17,528 of record JAOAPQ010000277.1, on the reverse strand, counting down.
CGCTCTCGATGGCGCAGGATCTATTAGCGTTGATGGACCACCTTGGGATTGAACGAACACACGTGGTGGGCCATAGCTTTGGGGGCGCGATCGCTTTGCATGCGGCGGCACTCGCCCCCGAGCGCGTGCAGGCGATTGTGTTGCTCGATACCGGTCTCGCTTGCCTGCGCTATCTGCGCGTCATCACCGATTGGCCGGGTTGGAAAGAGCATGGAGCGGACCTGGCTAAGTTTGGCATCACGCTTAACAGCTTCCTCGAACTCGATCAGAACCAGGATGTCACTGCGATTATCCGTCGCAGTTTGTCGATACCGCGACAGTCCGGATTTCTGAAGGGCCTGACGGGTCTAACGCGGCGGATGTCGAAACTTCTTGACGCGACGCGCATGGGGAGCGAGTTCCGGGACATAGCGGGTCTCACCGAAGAAAAGCTCGCCGCGATAGAAACGCCGGTGTTCGCCGTCTACGGCGGAACGTCGCCGTATGAGAAGATGGCGCGTCATCTGAGCCAACTCATGCCTCGGTGTTGCTATGAGATGCTCATTGGCGCGGGACACTTCTATGCGGTCGAATCGCCCGAACTGGCGCTTGCGCACATCAAGCCATTCTTGCAGGACCCGGAAGCCTTTGTCGCTGAACGGCGAGAAAGTCCGGGGATAAATCGAGACGGAGGAGTTACGCACGCGGGGGCCATGTAAGTTCCGCTTGCGCGAAAAAAAAGGACGAAATGCAACCACACAGGATGTCGATCCCGGTCGTGATCATCAGCCTAAGTTTCCTGTTCCTTGGACAGGTTACCCCGAAGGCGGATGCTCAACCCCCGAACCAGCAGATCTTTGGGTTGGGCACTACAAACGGCTTCGTTCGCGCCCAAGCGCAACCAGACGAATGCTTCTCATCCATTGGTCATAACTTTCCGTTCTCGAAGCCCCCCTGCTTTTTTTCGACTCCTAAGGTCAACCAGGCCTATATCTGGGGTATGACGGACGCCGGCGCCGACATCTGGTTCGGGACCATAGCCAATCCTCAGTGCATAACCGAGGGCGGGCTTGTGTCGGACCCAAGTCAGCTGGTGCCTTACCAGACGGATTCCTGGGTCTGCGAATTCGGCAGCAGCCCCTACTCTCCCACTTTCCTGCCCGCTATCATTGGGGACTTTCGGCCGCCTCAGATTTTTGTGTATAACAAGAGCACCAAGAGCGTGATGAATATGACTCCGACGGCGCCGGTTAGTTCAAGTAACCCATTCGGGCTGGACCCGCTCGTCTTGACTACGCTTGGTATCCACGCGGCGGCCACAATTGGCAACCTTGTTCTGCTTGGCGGTGAAAGTCTTCTCGGCGGCATCAATCTGTTCGCATTCCGGGCGGACACGCACGAGTATCTAGGTGCGAAGAACATAGCGGGGGCGGCTTACAACATAAGGCAGTTCACCATTCTGAACGGAAACATTTACACCGGTGTCGCTACGCACGGCTCATTTGGCGGCGAGATTCTGAAATTCACCGGCAGCATCAGTCCGAATCCCTGTGATAGCTGCTTTACTTTCGAAGTGGTCGGCCAGCTGGATGGTCAGGCCGTTTATATCACGGACTACAAAGGACGTCTTGTCGTTGGTACGTGGCCCACCGGGGTTCCTGGAGTGTTAGCGTCCATCTACATGAGTCCACTTGTTCCGACCACCGGCGGACTCACCGCCGCGAACCTGAGCCAGTGGACGAAAATATGGGATGCCAGTATGTACGAACCCGATCCTGTTATCGCAAGGGCTTACGCAATGGGCGCCATGTTTTCGTATCAGGGATATTTGTATTGGGGAACGCTGCACATACCGTTCCAGGCAACTGCGCAGGCTGCGGCTGCCTACGGCCAGCCGGCGACGGACCAGGACTCGGCCAATCTTGTCATCGGAACGTTTCGAACCATTTCCATTTTTCGTGGAAGAAATTTCGACACGACTCCGGACATCGACCTTTTGTACGGAAGCTCCGCTTTGCCCGCATTTTCTCCCACAGGTGGTACTCCGGGTACCTGGCCGTACGTTCCTAACAACATGCCGCCGCTTAAGCGCAACCCACTCTACGGGCCGGCCGGATTCGGCAACCCATATAACACCTATACCTGGAGCATGAATGTGTGGAATAACCGGCTGTGGATCGGAACGATGGACTGGAGCTATCAGGCTCAGCAGGGCACCCAAACAGTCCTGAAAGCCCTCAATATGCCGTACACCACACCGATCCAACAATTCTTTGCATTCCAGAACTTTGGCGCGGACCTGTATTCCTTCGCTACACCCCGCTCGCCGGCCACGCTTGAGAGTAACTCCGGGGTGGGAAACTATACCAGTTTCGGCATTCGCAACATGGTATCCACCCCCGGCAGCTTGTTTCTCGGCATGGCAAATGCATCGAATCTGCTGACGAATCCTTTCGCGGGGCCGACCGGAGGATGGGAACTGATCGAGCTCACGCCGAAGTAAACTTGAACCAGGAGTGATCTCACTGTACACCCGCTTCATTGCACTCGCGCTATTCATCGCCGCGATACCTGGGATTGCGGCGGCGCAGTCCTGTCCGGCTACTGTGGCCGTAGGGTACCGGGTTGCCACTTACGGATCACTGAAAGTCGGGCTCTGGTATCCCACATCGGGTAAGGAAACCAGTTACCCGTACTTCAGCAACCTATCCGGTTCCGCAGCGTACATGGGACCACCGCTCAATTGCGGGCGAGTTCCCCTGGTCGTGTTCTCTCATGCCTTCGGCGGCTGCGGAACCCAAATTCCGTTTTTTACAGAGGAATTGGCTCGTCACGGCTATGTGGTTGCCGCCCCTGATCATCGGGATGCCCTATGTAGCGTGGATGGTAGCGGAACGCAGACGCTGGCCCAGACTCAAGAATCGTTTCTGGATCCAGCGAGCTGGACGGACGCGACATATGCGGACAGGAAAGACGATGTGGAGTTGACGATTGCGAGTGTGCTGAAGGACGCCGTGCTAGCGCCGCTCATAGACTCGAGTAAGATCGCTCTGACCGGACATTCGCTCGGGGGATATACAGTTTTCGGTATCGCCGGGGGATGGGCCAGTTGGAAGGATCCGCGGATCGCGGCGACTCTTTTATTCTCTCCCTATATTCTTCCATTCCAATCGAAAAACACGGTCGCCCAGGTGAGCGTTCCGGTGATGTACCAGGGTGCGCAATTCGATATCGGGATCACGCCCTTTCTGCTGGGAAAAAACGGCGCTTTCGCCGTCTCTCGTCCGCCCAAATTTCTTACGGAACTGATGGGGGGTACACATTTCGATTGGAGCGTTTTGGTGTGCGGATCGCAGCCTACCGTGGCGGCGTGCCTGCAGAACTCACAGAACGCGCAGGTGATCAATGCATACGGATTTGCGTTTTTAGACCATATGCTGAAATCGGCACCTACTCCTTTGCTTTTCTCTCGCGGCGCCGGGGTCGCGGATTACGAGCGGACCACTCTGCTGACTCCTGTCATAGCGGCAAGTTACAGCCCCGGGGCAGCCCCTGAGGCGATTGAGAGTGCATTCGGAGATGGACTGGCAGATAAGCAAGAGGCAGCCAGTGGGACGTCGCTGCCCACATCGCTCTCCGGCATCTCCGTAACTGTAACCGATAGTCAATTCGTAACCCGGCCAGCCTCGCTATTTTTCGTGTCTCCCGGCCAGATCAACATAATGGTTCCGAAAGGAACCGCCGTCGGCAGTGCCGCCATCAATGTCCTCTCGGGAGACCAGACGATATCGACGGGTACCGCTTCGGTGGCTCCCGTCGCGCCGGCATTGTTTTCGGCGGACGCGACGGGGAAGGGGGTCGCTGCGGCTCAAAGTGTGCGATTAAATCCCGATGGCAGCCAACGCATAGATTTGGTTTACGATCCTGCCACACTTTCACCAGTTCCGATTAATCTGGGCGGGGGCCCCGTCTATCTTGTGTTGTACGGCACAGGTATGCGAAACCACCAATCATCGCCGGAGGTTGTAATCGGTGGGCAAACCGTGCCGGTTGCGGGTTTGGGGGCCCAATCTCAGTTTGCAGGACTTGACCAGTTAAACGTAGGTCCCCTCCCTGGGACGCTCGCAGGCCGCGGCAATGTACAGGTGTCGCTGACGATCGATGGTCAAACGTCGAATCGGGTGAACGTAGTGTTCTAATAAGTCCAGTTTCTTAAGCTTAGTGTCGATTCACAGTGCTATCCTTCTACATACAATTTGTAAGTAGAACGATTTCGGAGGAAATCAACTGTGTCGACTCTAGCCCACGTTGTAAGACGCGGTGCACCAATCGTGTTGTCCCTCACCGTTTTGTGCACTCTGGCGACGAGTGCGGGTCGGGCGAATACTATTCAGTGGAACACCATCACCCCCGCTTCATTTGGCAACCCTGCATCCTGGCTGACCGGGGTTGTACCGGGGCCGACTGACATCGCTCTATTTGGATGGGATCCAAAGTTCCGAGCCGCCCAGCCCATCTCTGTATCATTTAGCTCATCTGTCAGTAATAACCAGCTTGTCATTCAGGACGCTGTCCACAACTTCGACGTGGGGGGTAACACTTACACGCTGAACAGTATTGGCCGGAATGGACCAGATGCGTCCGTGTTAATCGGTGACAATCTTCTCACGACCGGCAGCCCAGGCTCGGCGACATTAAACCTGACGAACGGAACTGTTGCCGCGCAGGGCACCATCCTGGGAATGGTTGCGGGCAACTCCGGAACTCTGAACGTGGGCGCGGGAGCAGTCTGGAATGGCCGGGACTTCCTGGATGTGGGCCTAAACGGCACCGGCTCGCTTAATATCACCGGGGGCGGGATTGTCAACAATCTGGATTCTGCGATCGCGGGTGACACAACAACAACGCTCAACACAACTCCTGGATCTATCGGCAACGTAGTGGTTTCGGGGACGGGATCGCAATGGGATAACAACGGCGGAATTCTAAGCATTGGCGACAGGGGAACGGGTTCGCTGACGATCCAAAAGGGAGGTCTGGTTACAGCCGCGGGCGATTCCCTTGTAGGTACGAATCCCGGAGCTATCGGGTCCATACTTGTCACCGATCCGACATCGAAGTGGACCACGTCGGGCTTTTTGGAAGTGGGAAGCAGCGGCCAGGGATCTCTAACGGTTCAAAACGGCGCCGTCGTAAATGGGTTCAAAGGTTTCGTGGCCACATTGGACGGTAACGGTCAGGCTAGTGTGACGGGCCCCGGTTCGCAATGGAACCTTTCCAATGACCTCCAGGTGGGGCGCCAAGGGCAGGGAAGCCTATCGATCTCGCAGGGAGGTGTCGTGACGAATCTCGGCGGGTATGTAGGGGTACTCACGGCTGACCCGGGTTTCAGCACAAAGGGTTCGGTGCTTGTGGATGGGATCGGTTCGCAATGGAAGAATGCGGGGCCGCTGACCGTTGGCGGCGGCTATGAACTGAACGCCACTGGAACAGGATCGCTGGTCGTTCAGAATGGCGGGTTTGTGAGCAGCACGCTCATCTCCGCGATTGGTCTTACTCCCGGGTCCATTGGAGATGTACAGGTGACCGGTACCGGTTCCCTGTGGGATAACTCTACCGGCGTGCTCGGGGTTGGTGTCGGCGGGCAAGGCTCACTCGAAGTGACGGCGGGCGGAAAGCTCCTCAGCTTTGCGTCGGCGATTGGTGTACTCTCCGGCTCATCCGGCAGTGCGCGTGTGTCCGGCACTGGCTCCTTATGGGCCAATTCCGACACGCTGGACGTTGGACCCGCAGGCACCGGGATTTTGACCGTCGAGAAAGGCGGGATCGTCACCGCCTCGACACTCACGGTTGGCACAGCAGGGACGCTCCAAGGCGATGGCGGACTGGTACTCGCCAACGTGGTCGATGATGGCGTTATTCAGCCCGGCGGGAGCGCGCCAGGTACGCTCGTGATTCAGGGTGATCTTCAACTCCATCCTGACGGCAGCATCCTGCTCGACATTGGCGGTGCGGATCCCTCGTTGTATTCTCACCTCCTGGTGTCCGGCAAGGGCACTTTCACGGGTCTTATCGACGTGGAGTTTATCAATGGCTTCCTGCCCATCCCGGGCGAGCTCTTTAACCTGATTGGCGTTGGTGGGTCTTTCGATTTCACAGGAGCGATGTTTCGAATCGGCGGGCTGCCGTCGGCTTTCGCTTTCGAGAACATCTTCGCCGGCGGTTACTCACTCCTCACGTCAGGGGAAACCACGACCGCCCCAGAGCCTGGTTCCGTTGTCTTCGGAGTAACTGGAATATTTGGGCTGCTCGTGGCGCGCCGGGTTCGACGCCGCTAACGAGCACGCCGGGTTAGCGCAGCTTTCCTTCGACGAAAGGGACCTCGTAGACCTTCTCGTGCTGGACAGGACCGTGCCCGAAATAGCCCTCTTCGCCGAACAGTTCTCCGTGGTCGGCGGTGATGGTGATCCAGGTATTGTCGGGAACGAGATCGAACAGTTCCTCGACGACGCTATCCACGTACTTCACTGCGCGGATCTGACGATTCTGTAACTCGCGGAGTTTCTGATCATCAAACAGCTTGTCCTCTCGCGCGATTAGCTTCCCGCCCACGATCTCATCGTCCAAATGCTTGAACACCCCATGTACTCCGCTGATGCGCGGCCATTCATCGGGAGGTTCGTCGGGCAATGCGTAAGGATAGTGTGTCTCGCCCACGTTCAACAAATAAAAGGAAGGCTGATCTTCGGGAAACACCATTTCACGCACCATTGCACGCATATCGTTGTGCTTGGGCATCAGCTTGTAAGTATCGAAGCCGTGATTCAGTATCGTCTTAGGGTTTAACACCGGCAGCGAAACCATCGCATTCGTCCGGTATCCGAGGGTGTCGTGTAACAGGGTAGGGAAGTACAACTGGGGTATCAGGGACTTGAATTCGAGGTTCTCGATGCCCAGTCGCTCGCTGAACATTAAGAAATCTTTCTTGTAGTACTCCGAAGCGTAGACGTTTTTCGGACTGGTGTGAGGCATTAATCCAATCAGGAAGTTGTAATGTGACGGTGACGTCCACGACGCATAGGACCATCGCCGTTCCACTGGCCCCAGCCTTTGCATGGTCTTTGGCTCTGCCGCGATGAACGAATCGTAGCGGCAGCTATCAAGAGTGATCAAGATGAAGTGGTTGGCTGGCGGCCTTGCGGTAGCCCTGGTTGAAGAGAGGGTCATCGATTTTGAATCGCTTTTCTATGAAGAGACCGCTTGGGCTCGATCCCGCGCGGGAGTTCCGAGTTGCTCGATGAGCCGGCATGTCTCGGAGATGCAATCCATCTTTGCAACCCGGAGCGCAAGGTTCCGGCACGCCTCAGCGACCTGCGCGGACGTGAGCAGACGTCGCAGTTTTCGGGTTGCACCCGGATGCCGGAAGTCACGAAGCCGAATCGATTCGCCCGCGGCGAGAGCGCGGAGATGGGCCGCGTTCGCAGGCTGATCGAAGTTGAACGGAATCACGAGCTGCGGAATACCCGCCGCGAAAGCCTGCGCCATAGTGCCGATGCCTCCGTGGTGCACAAGTGCAGCTGCCCGCGGAAGGAGCGCGCTCAGCGGCACAAAGCGAAACTGAGCGATTGGCGGCGGAAGGTTCTCGGGAATGTTCTCGGCGAACGGGCTTAGAAAGATGCCGCGGCGGCCCAATATCCTGCACGTCTCGATCGATGTCTGAACGAAACTCCGGGGCATCGGAATGGCGGACCCAAGAGTAAACACAATGGGCGCATCGCCCGCTTTCAGGAACGTTTCTACCTCGCCTGGGACTTCGACCTGATCTTTGAGATCTGTAAGTGGGAAACCTGTCAAATGGGTGTTTGGCGGCCAGTCCGGCTGCGGCTTCACGAACCAATCGGGGTAAAGGCCGATCACCAGTTCAGGCGAGTGAACCCACCCGTCCAGGATGCGACTTACCGGACTGAGCCCCAAGGCTTGGCGAAAGCGATTCAGCTTCGGTAGTACGAGCGGGTCGAAGACATGCCGGTCCAAAATGGACAGGAGCCCCTGACGGAGAGGTCGCAGCAGGGGCAGAAGGCGGTCCGGTACGTTCACGCCAGGCTGTTCGTTCCGGCTACGGAGTAGGACGGTTTCGGGGTGCACGGTCGCGAGCGGGATTCCCAACTTCTCATTAGCGACGCGCGCTCCAAATGCCAGGAACGTAGCGACTACAATTGTCTCGCCCGGCACATATTGCTCGCGAATCAATTCGTAAGTAGCGGGAATCGCATCGGCAGCTCGAGCAAACAACTTACGTATTCCTTTGCCCCTTTTCCAGGTATCAGGATCTTCCGCAGCCTTGCGTGCGTCTTCCGCGCTTCCCGAACTGATGAATTCCAGTCCGGCCTTCGCGACCGGCGTTTCGAAATAGGAATTCGCGATAAAACGGACCCGGTGGCCGCGCTCGCGTAATGCTTTGCCGATGGCGATATTCGGATAGACGTCTCCACCGCTACCCTCGGCGAACACCAGAATCAATTTGCCGGAGGCAGCGGACATATCGAATCCGTCTATCTTCGGACATGGAGGTCTGTTGTGTCCAGCGGGTCTGATGCCGGCGAGTCTTGTTACGCACTGAACAAGGCGAAGCGTGAGAGGGCGTACGAATCAGTATGTCGTGGAGACGACGCAACGCCCGGCATCAGAGATGCAAATCGATTTGAGGGGGGTCCTCAGCATGCCAAGACCCGATCCGAAGCTCGACAGAAGGTTGCTTCGGTTCCGCTACCTGAACAGGGACCGGATCGTTGAACCCCACGACTATGGGATCATCGGCGGCTCCATCGACTTGTTCACGTTTCAAGTCGGAGGCTCCAGCAGCAGGACCCTTCCTGGCGATTGATGTTCGTGAACGGAATATCCGACGCCAACATACTGGATCTGACCTTTCCGGGTGGACGCCCACAATCCGCAGCTCTTCCTTCGGGTGAAGCCTGCCGGCCAGGATTAGCAACAAAATCGGCGGGAGAGACCTCGACTGCCAAGTGTTGGTCGGATGGCATGACTTTAAAAGTTCCCGTACTCCGGATTAAATTTGGGACGAGGCTTCGTCTTTATGAATGCTGATACGTCATAGGCATCTTGCGCGCTGAGAGTGCCTGGACGATTTTGTGGCATATTGCGCTGAACAAACGCCGCCATTTGCCCGACCTTGTTCATTCCGGCTCCATCGTTATAGGAATCCGGTCCCCAGAGAGCCGGTAAAATCGTGGGCTTACCGGCGCCGTCTGCCCCGTGACAACTGGCGCACTGAGCACCATAGATTCGCTCTCCGTTTGCCTCGTCCCCCTCAAGCGCTGGAAGTCTCACCAAGCCTCGGCCTGGAAAGCCCTTGCCGTCTACTTGTCCAATTGATAGCCAATGGATGTAAGAGATAAGCGCGACCATTTCTTTGCTGTTATAGAGCAGCGGGCGACCGTTTTCACTGCGGGTGAAGCACTCCTGGATTCGATCCTCCAACGAGATCACCCTATTCGCGCGATCGTTGAACATTGGGAAAATACCGGGAAGGCCCACCATCGGCGACGCATATGCTACCGTTCCACCTTTAATGTGGCAGTCGTTGCAGCTCAGTTTATTTCCGACATAAGGGGCAGCATATTTCGGGGTTTCATTGAAGATGAACCGACCTTGACGGATACTATCGCCTACGGGTCCCGCGGCGATCTTAGCCGGGTCCGGCGGAATCCATGGCATGGGCTTCGAAGCGCTGGCCTTGTTTTCGCCTGACACTTCTCTCTTTACCTGCGAACAGGCGCAGATACTTAGGACGCCACAGCTCAGCGCAATCCAGATGCAGAAGCGGGGAGCAAATGACGACGTCATGGGACCAGGTCAGGCATAAGTCTTCCGCTTGTGTGACGTTCGGCGCTCGGTGCGTCATAAGCACGATTCAGGCCTTAACGACCACCGCTCGAATAAGAACGTCCTGCACACCCATGACCGAGGGACCGAGACGAAATCAAGACACGACTGACAACCCGTGGTCATCCCGAGCGAACTACTCCTCGGCGTTGACGGAAGAGGTGGCCGATCTAGCGCGAGCCGCCGTCACCATTTTTGGAACGCACTCGTGTTTCCGCCATTGCCCACTTCTTCAGTTCCTTCAAGTCGCCATCCGAAAGCTTGGCGTTGCCGTGCATCCGGACAAATGCGGGGGGCGGCATAAGACCTGCCTTGGTATCAGCCAGAATGGCCAGCACCAAGCCACGCCGTTGACCCTCACTGTACTTGCTCCACTTTGAGAAATTCATGAATGACCGGCCGCGTGCAACGTCGCTGTGAATCTCCCGGGAAAACGGAGGAATGTGAGCGTACCAAGGCCACACCGTATTGTCGGAATGACAGTCCTGGCACGCGCGCTCCAAGATCGTGCGGGCTTGCAACGGTACTCTTGAGCGTGCCAAGAGGGCGTCCTCGGTAGTGTGCAGACGTTTGGAATCGCCTGAATTTCCATTTGCCACTATGAGCCCAATGCAGCAGACGGCCCCTAATCCTATGAGGCCGCTTATCCAGAGTTTTGTGCGAAACATACTATTGGGATGGAGCGGCTCGCCCTGGAGATGTTCGGATCCTGTCCAAGAATCGTAAAGTTCGCGCTCCGTTTTGGGTTTGCGAACTCGTAGCGCGCCTTACGCGGCGGCGCGTCTTGCCGGATGCAGGAACGCTTTCAACTTCCTTTGCGCGCTGACAATGTAGGCCTTCGCGCCGCTCTGGTTCGAGAGCATCAGTTGGCGGGTAATGGCGGGCAGCGTCAGCTCGTGAGCGTAATGCAAGGTAATGACCCTCACTTCCATCGGCGTGAGAAAGCTGCTGACCCAACGCAAGACCTGCTGAAACGCTTCGGCGCCCTCCAACGCGGAGTGCGTGTCTTCATTGCTCGCACCGAAGAGCGTTTGCCGACCCTGTACAGCGGAATCGACCGGCTCAGTCTTCCATTTCTTCAGGGAGTTAAGGCAGTGATTGCGTGCGATGGCATACAGCCAGGTTGAAAGCCGAGCATCGCCGCGGAATGTATGAATGTTTCGGAACGCTTTGAGAAATACTTCCTGAGTGAGATCGAGCGCCCGCTCGCGATTGCGCGTGACACCATAACACCATCGTTCCACTCGGGTCCGATAACGATCAAAAACTTCTTCAAAGAGCCGGTTGAAGATCTGGTCATCCATGGTCGTGACGAGAAGAGTCATCAGGAAATCATCCGGCAGGTCTTTCGGCGCGGTCGCGGCGAGCGCGGCCACTGCCGTCTGAACATCCCATTGCGTGGCCTTGGAAAATCCGGGAATAATGACAGGCATGAACCGATCTTAGAAAGTGAGCGATGCGAAAGTTGTCTAGCGGCTGTAAAGGAGTTGTGAATTTTTCTCCGGGCGGATCGCGACATAGGCGCCGGTGGTGGTGACAAGGAACATCGTGAGAACTTCGCTATCGCCGAGATTGTACTCAAAGAAACCTTCCGCGAGAACCGCGATGATCACAGCGATAGCGCCGTGCAGGATGAACCTGGATTCGGGCTTGAGGGCACCGTTTCGCGCGGCACCCGTAAAGTCGAAAAGCATTTTCCCGATCACCCACAGCAGGAAGATCAGCGCGGGAATACCTCGTTCAGCGGCGTACTGGAGATAGATGTTATGGAGATGTCCGTACCAGCCGGCGGGAAGCGGGCGGCGAATTGTGGCGGGTACATACCGGGAGAATTGTGGCTGAATCTGCTCGGGACCGAGGCCGAACCACGGGTGCGCTTTCACCATCTCCCAGCCGGTCCGCCGGGTAACGGAGCGGTGCGTGTTGGAATCGAGGTCGCCGTGAGGAGCAATGACGGACCAAACGCGCTCGCGGACCTGGAAAGGAGCCGCCGCGTACGAGATGAGCGCGATGAGGGGCGCCAGCGCGAGCGTCCACCTCTTGAATCTCCAGAGCAGATACAGGACACCCGCCGGGACGCCGAGAAGAAAAATGCTGCGCGTCAGACTGAGCATCAGCGAAGCCCAGAGAACGGCAGCGCAACAGCAGGTCAGGGCGCGCCACTTCCGGGGGCAGGCGAAGAAGAGAAACGAAAGCAGCAGGAGAAGCGCGATCATCTGCTCGGCGCCGAAGGTCATCCAGTGGCTTGCGAATCCTCTGATGCGATCGTCGAGGAAGTAGTCGTAGGTATTCCAATGGAGCTCGATGGCATGCGTCCTGCGGGTCAGCACGTGAGCGAAACCACTGGCTGCGGAGAGCGCGCCAACGCCGGCCCACGCGAGGAAGATGGTCGTTACCTGTGCGACGTTGCGGAACGTCGTGAACATGAGCGCGACTATTCCGAATACAAAGAACTTTCGAATTTGCGGCAGCCCGTGCAGTGGATCCCGGGAGAGAAGATCGGCAAGAACAGTCGCGGCGAAAAACAACGCCAGCGGGAGTTTGATCGGAGGAAACTGGAACCGCTCGTGCCGGATCAGCAGGACAAAAAGACCGAGGCCCAACAGAATTTGCGATATGGCGATCGAGAAGAGAATGGAAACCGCGGAGCCGAATGCAAGATAGTACGGCGCCGCACGGTAATGCGCCTTCACGAACTCGCGCATGCCTGAACGCGGCTGTTCGGCGGCGATGCACTCAGTAGGCGTCATGGCCCCCCAATACCTTTGGGATGGACCGCAACAGAATGCGGAAATAAAGGTGAGGGGAAGCACGGCGCGCCAATAGCACGTCCAGGCGGCGGCGCCTCAAATGGTTCAGGCGGCTACGCCCGAGAATCTGCCAGAGCCCGGTAATGCCCGGCCGCAGACTCAGCACTTCGAATGTATATGGCCCATAGTAGGTATCCAGTTCTCCACGTGTGATGGGGCGCGGGCCGACGAACGACATTTCTCCGCGCGCGACGTGATAAATCTGCGGAAGCTCATCGAGTGAATACCGCCGGCACAAGGCAGCGAAGCGGCTGCGCACCCTCGGGTCGCGTTTGACTTTCGAGTGCGGGACAGCGTCAGCGACATCCTCAATGAGCAGGGCGCGCGCCCGCGGCATGTCGCTGTTCCACATGGTGCGAAATTTCAACATGCCCAGCGGCGCTCCGCGCCAGCCCACCCGCGTATGGCGAATCAATGGGGACCGGCGCGAGAGAAGCGCGATGGTGATGCCGACCGCGAGAGTCACGGGTAAGGTTGCGACCAGCGCAAAAGAAGCAACGATGGGTTCGACTCTATAGATCCAACCCAAAGGATCACCGGTGCCGCGGTATCCGAGCGTGGCGTTGTCGATGGGGAATACGGGTGTCACGTGCTGTTACGGCGAAGCCGCCTTCCAAACTCTTAGACAACGTGCGCCGGGTAACGAGAACATCCCGGGCCTGTTCCACTCGCGCGACAGATCTTGTCTTATCAATCAGAGTTCACCAGTGCGAAGGCTGAAGAAAGTCAATTTCTTTTCCCCGGCGTTTTCGAGCATCGAAGCGACGCTAAGCAGGAGCGCATAGGATGCCCAGGGTTTTGCTGACGCACAGCAATCATCTGTTCTCCGACCGCAAACAGATCGAGAAGATGCAGCCGTACCCTCCTCTGCAAACTCTGATTGCGGCGGCCGTGCTGCAGGAGCAGGGGATTCCCACAGGACTATTCGACCCGACGCTGGTTTCTCCGGAAGAAGGCTTTGAGGCTGCACTCGACCGGCTCAGGCCGGATCTGGTGGTGGTGTGCGAAGACGATTTCAATTTCCTCTCCAAGATGTGTCTCGCAAGAAATCGCGAGCTGGCGTATCGCATATCCGAGTGGTCGCGGCGGCGAGGAATCCCGGCGGCGGCGCACGGGTCCGATGCGTCTGATCATGTGAATAAATACATCGAAGCCGGATTCGATACGGTTCTGATCGGCGAAGTGGAGGCCCCTCTTCTGGAACTGGCTTCGGGAAAGGCCAAAGAATCGATTGCCGGGCTCGCGTTTCGTTCGGGAACTTCGATCTCGCGGAACGCGCCGCGGCCGGTGCGGGCGAATCTTGATGCGCTGCCGTTGCCGGCATGGGATCTGGTCGATATTGACCAGTACCGCCGCGCGTGGGTTTCGGCGCACGGATACTTTTCGCTGAGCATGGTGTCGAGCCGGGGATGTCCTTATCGCTGTAACTGGTGCGCTAAACCGATCTACGGAAACTCCTATCACGCACGTTCCGCGCCCGCTGTCGCGAGCGAACTTTCCCTGTTGAAGAGGTCTTTTAGCCCCGATCATATCTGGTTTGCCGACGATATCTTTGCGCTTTCGTCACGCTGGACCGCCGAATTCGCCGATGCGGTCGGGTCGCTCGATGCGCGCATCCCGTTCAAGATGCAATCGCGGTGCGACCTCATGACGCGCGAGACGGTGAAGGCGCTGCGCCGCGCGGGGTGCCAGGAGGTCTGGATGGGAGCGGAGTCCGGATCGCAACGCATTCTGGACGCGATGGACAAAGGGACCCGCGTGGGCCAGATCTACGAGGCGTGCGAGAACCTGCGGAAGCACGGCATTCGCGCATGCCTGTTTCTGCAATTCGGATATCCAGGCGAGGAGTGGACGGACATCAAAGCCACGATTCGCATGGTTCGCGAAACGGCGCCGGATGATGTGGGAATTTCGGTGTCGTACCCGTTGCCAGGGACGAAGTTTCATCAGATCGTATCGAGCCAGTTGGGTTCGAAGGCGAACTGGAGCGATAGCGCGGACCTCGCCATGATGTTCCGCGGCGCATACTCGACTGAGTTCTACCGCGCTCTCGCGGACGCGATTCACGCCGAAGTGCGCGGCGGCGCGGCCGGGCATGCGGCATGGCGGCGCGTGCACGACCTTCGAGAATCGTCCGCAGGTGCGGAGAAGGTGGCGTGAGGCGTGATTCCAATTTCAGTGCTGCCAGCTACGCTTTGGGACCACTCACGCGCAAGGCGTCCCGGAGTGCCGCTTGGGCCCGCAGATTATCTTCAGGCAGGCCTATTGTAATGCGCGCCCAATTATCATACGGTGGGTGCGCCCGACCGATGTCTATGCGCTGCCTGAGCATGGCCGCCGCGAGTTTCTTTTGCGGCACTCCTGCGTCAAAAAAGACGAAGTTTGCCTGTGTTGCGGTGTGCTCGAGTTTCAGATCCTGCAGCACCGATAGCCAAATCTCACGTTCGTGTGCCACCGCCTTTCGAGTTCGCTCCACCTGTGCCGTATCCCGCAAGGCTGCAGAGGCAGCGGCAATGTTCAAACGGCCGAGAGATTCCGCGTCCCCTGCTCCCTGCTTCCGCAACGCATTAACAAGAGCAGGCGGTGCGAGCCCATACCCAATCGGTAATCCTGCGAGAGCGTGAATCTTGTCGAAGGTGCGGAAGACCATCACGTTTGCTCCCTCACGCACGAGTGAGACGGCTGAACGCGAAACGAAATCGGCAGTGTATTCCAGATAGGCTTCGTCCACGATCGCGACGGTATGCCGCGAACACTCACGGAGGAACTGTTTGAACTCCTCATTTTCGTTCACCGTGCCGGCCGGATTATGCGGGTTCACGAGATAGATAGCGCGCGTCCGCTCGTTCACCTTTTTTCTAAGTGCTGCAAGGTCGTTCTGGTATTGCTCGTTCAAGGGAACAGGCACGCCGACGCCTCCTACCCGCGCTGCTGCTTCGATAAGTGCAAGATAGCCTGGCGTCGAGTAAATGAACTCGCCTCCTGGCCCTCCCTGGCTACCCAAGTACAACCCGATCAACCCTAGGATCTCGCCGAGAACTACCTGGTCAACCGGCACACGCTCGTACATTGCGATCTGCTCGGTGAGGCGTTGCGCCGCCGCACTATCCGCGTAACGACTCAGACTAGAAGATTCACGCTGGAGGGCTTCGACAACGTCCGGTGACGGACCATACGGATTTTCATTCAGCGAAAGACGGATCGGGCGTGGTGGAGACGATTCCGCGGGCTGCTGGTCCAACTGAAGCAAAAGGCACCCGCGGAGGGCGGAGCCGAACACGGCGCTGGAGCTTCTCAGGAGACTTCGACGACTCAGATCCGTGAACATAGAATATAACTCCTGATACCGTGCGCCGAAACGTTAATTCTGATTGAGCTTCAAGGCTTGACCCTCGTTCCGCCGGGGCCCGCGTTGCGAGGCTTCACATAGCATGGATCGAAGTTTCGCTCGCGCCCTGCCCAGGCGCGACATCACGGTCCCGACGGGACAGTTCAGAATGCGAGCTATCTCGTGATAGGAGAGGTCCTCAAACTCACGCATAAGAACCACTACCCGAAACTTCGCGGGAAGCTTTCGAATCGCTTCCCGCACCTGCGCGTGCTCAACCTTAGCCGAATAGAGCTCATGGGGATTCCCCGATGAAGCCGCGATAAGATTTGCGATTCTCTCATCCCCATCGAGTTCGATGAGCCGAGGCCGCGTACGTTGATACCGCAACTGGTTAAACCAGACATTTCGTAGGATGGTAAATAGCCAAGTCTTCACGTTACTACCCACACGAAGGCGCCCGACTGCGCGGGTGGCGTGAAGATATGTTTCCTGTACCAGATCTTCCGCTTCGGTGGGGCTCCGCGAGAGTATCATCGCGTAGCTATATAAGCCACCTATGTGGGTGGTTTCGGCGGCGTCTTCGTGATCGGAGCAGTTGGATGTCAAGAACATTGTGATTCACTCATGGGAAGTGGAAGTCGATCGGATCGGAGAAGTTCAGGCGCAGCGCTACGCGGCTCGGCCGGTGAGTGGACGTGTATCCGCGATTTTGCGACGGGCCCGTTCAAGCACCATCCGCTGCGCTTCATCGCGAGTTGCGCCGGTTGCATGCGTGGCCCAGACGTCCGGCGGAATGTTGTCCGCTTTGCAAATGAACGTCCCCTCGACCGTGTAGCAGGTCAAGGTGACCGGACATCCATCCACCATCATTTGAACTCGGTGATATTCCATCGTCGATTCTCCTTAGCGTTCGTGCAAGACGCCCTTTTTTCGGCACGCAGACTGATGAAGTGTTTTTGGCCGGCATCCAACCGGCCTGGCTTCAGGTAAGTCATAAACGCTTCCTCTATTCAATAAGGCGAAAGAGCAGCCCGGATTCGGTCATTTATGTGGTGCACCTTTGAAAAAGAATTGTGAGTCAACATCGGAATCGCGGGTGCAGTGCACCGCATCTAAAAGATAGGGATACTTCGACTCGCCGGTCGCGCCCGTCATCCATGTTGCCTGGAACTAGCGATGGACGTCACAGAATTACTTGTCCAATGGAGCGAAGGGGATCGGGCGGCGCTGGATAGGCTGACTCCGATCGTATATGACGAATTGCTTCGCCTGGCGAGACTAAGGTTGCTCGGAGAGCGTTCGAATCTCACGCTACAGCCCACGGCTCTCGTACACGAGGCGTATTTGAAACTTATGGATCAGGTGCGGCTCCCGTGGAAGAATCGCGCACATTTCTTCGCGATTGCGGCTACCATCATGCGCCGGATCTTGATCGACGACGCACGCCGCCGCAAAGCTGATAAACGAGGAGGAGGGATTCACATTACTTTGAATGACGAAAT
>JAOAPQ010000247.1 GCA_025462965.1 Bryobacterales bacterium | reverse complement strand
GCCGGCCAATTTGCCGCTGAATTTGCCAGGCAGAACGGCGCGGGAACTGTGGACGACGCCCAGATTCAGTCCGTCGCAAAGAGCGCGCTCGAGCCCTTCGAGTACGGTCCGTCAGGCGAAAATCCATATCAGATTCAATATGATCTGCAGGAGTTCATGCAGGATCTCGTCGGCATCGTGCGCACGGAAGACGAAATGGAGCACGCTCTCGGCTTGATCGCGCAACTGCGGACGAAGGCCGCTCGGGCGGGTATCGCGAACAACCGCCAGTACAACAACGGCTGGCATACAGCCATGGATCTACCCAACATGCTGACAGTCTCGGAAGCCATCACGCGCGCCGCTCTGTTACGGAAAGAGAGCCGCGGCGCTCAATTTCGGGAGGACTTCCCGAACAAAGATCCGGAATGGGGCAAATATAACATCGCTGTGCGGCGCGGCTGCGATGGCGAAGTGCTCGTGGAGAAGCGGCCGGTTGCAGCCATGCCGGATGAACTGAAAAAGATCATTGAGGAGATGAAATAGATGGCTAAACAGGCCATGTTTCGAATCTGGCGCGGTGATTCAAGCGGTGGAAAATTTCGGGACTATGTAACGCCGGTCGATGAAGGAATGGTCGTTTTGGATGCCGTCCACCGTATACAGGCCCAGCAGGCGCCCGACCTGGCCGTGCGCTGGAATTGTAAAGCCGGGAAATGCGGCTCGTGCTCCGCCGAAATCAACGGGATGCCGAAGCTGATGTGCATGACCCGTCTCAGCGATTTGAACCTCGACATGCCCGTGATCCTCGAGCCGATGCACGCGTTCCCCCCGATCCGGGACCTGGTCACCGATGTGTCATGGAACTTCCGTGTCAAAAAGACGATCAAGAAGTTCAGGCCGCGTTCCCCGGACGCTCCGGACGGCACGTGGCGCATGCAGCAGGCCGATGTCGACCGCGTGCAGGAGTTTCGCAAATGTATTGAGTGTTTTCTTTGCCAGGACGTCTGCCACGTTCTGCGCGAGCACCACAAGCATGACGAGTTTATCGGCCCTCGTTACTTCGTCTACGTTGCCGCTCTCGAGATGCATCCGCTGGACACCGAGGACCGGGTCAAGGATCTGAAAGACAAGTACAGCATAGGGTATTGCAACATTACTACCTGCTGCCGCCAGGTCTGCCCGGAGTTCATTACAATCACGGAGAATGCCATTATTCCGCTCAAAGAGCGGGTCGTCGATCAATACTTTGACCCCTTGAAGAAGCTACTGCATATCCTTTAAAAAGGAGGCCCCATGTTCGCGTTAAAACCGATCTCACACGATAGCCTGGTCGCCGCACTGGCAAAAGCTGAGCGTTATCGCTTACTCGGCGAGCCTACCGAAGCCGAGAGTATTTGCCGCGACATACTCGAGATCGAGCCCGATAACCAGCAGGCTCTCATTAGCCTGACGCTAGCTCTGACTGACCAGATTCCTGAGGATCCTCACGCTTTTGCAAACGCAATCTCGAATCTCGCCACCCTTCAGGCGCCGTACGACCGTGCTTACTACGCAGGAATCGCCTGGGAGCGCAGGGCCAAGGCGCGCCATCGTGGAGGCGGCCATGGGGCGGACCAGTACACCTACGAATGGATTGTCAGGGCCTTGCAACTGTTCGGCGAGGCTGAACAACTCCGGGTTCAGGGAAATGACGACCCAGTCCTCCGCTGGAATGCCTGTGTTCGTTTCCTGTCGTGCCATAAGGAACTCGGTCCACGTCACGAGGATGTGCCTGAACCGATCCTTTCTGAATGACTTAAGTTCGGGCCGCTACTCGTGGCGCAAAGCCTCCATGGGCTGTACCCGCACGGCGGACCAGGCAGGAAGGAAGCACGCGGCTGTGGCAGCGATGGTGAGAACGGCGGAGACGGCCACGAACAGCAGCGGATCCGCTGTGCCCATGCCCTGCATACGGTCGGCGAGCATACGGCTGACGAGTATGCTGAGTGCAAGTCCCACGAACAGACCAGCGGCGAGAACGCGGCCGGCGGTCAAGAGCACAAGTTTCCCAACATCGTGTGGTTCGGCGCCAAGCGCCATTCGTATGCCGAACTCGCGCGTCCGCTGCGCCACCGAATAAGCCACCACGCTGAATACGCCGGCAGCGGCCAGCAGCATTCCGATTGCGCCGAAAACGCCAAACAGGAATGTAGCAAAACGTGGATAGGCAGTCGCCGTGTTGAGCCAGTCCTCCAGTGTCCGTGTCAACGTAATCGGCTGATTCCCGTCTACTGCCCGTACTGCTTCTCGAGCGGCGGCAACCAGCGCGTTGGGATCTCCTTTGGTTCGCGCAATGATGAAGGTGTCTGAAGGCAGGAGAATCGAATACGGAATGAACATGGCCGGCGCAGCCGGTTCATTCAGGCCTTGATTGCGAGCGGTCCCGGCGACACCGACGATCTCGAATGAATTGCTGAACCGCGGCGCTTTCAGGAACTGCGGCGGAATGGGCTGATTGAAAATATCCACCTGGATGCGGTGGCCGATCGGGTCCGTCCCTCCGGCGAAATCGCGTTTCACCATATCTTCGGTGACCACCGCCACCGGCCGGCCCTGTAAGATATCGGCTTCGGTCAGATCGCGTCCTCGCAAGAGCCTGGTTCCGACAGCCGCGAAAAATCCGTCCTGCACCAAATTGACGCGGATCTCAGGAGCTTCAGCCGCGGACCGGCCGTCCAGTATCGCTCTGCTCCGGAAGCCGTTGTAGGGAGGCGTTCCTGTAGCACTGACCGCGGCGGTCTCCACCTGCGGCGCCCGCCGCAACCGGCTCACAATATTCTGGTACAAAGCTAAACGATCCGCCCATTGCGTATAGTGCCCTTCGCTCAGCGGCATCAGGAAGGTCAGGGCGTGCTGCGGATTGTATCCAAGCGTTTGGCCCTGCAATGCGAATAACCCGCGAATCGCTAAACCCGCCCCGGTCAGCAGAACCAGCGACAGCGTGATCTCAGCGGCCATGAGCAAGTCATGCAAGCGCCTGCGACCGATCCCCACACCTGCTCCCCGGCCCGAACCGCGCAAGGCCGCCACCTGCGTATCGCCTGAAGCGCGCAAGGCGGGCGCGAGTCCGAAGACGATTCCGGTTAGGACCGAAGTCCCCAGCGCGAACCATAACACGGGCCAATTCAGCGCGATGACCGCTTCGTGCGGAATGGAGTACTCCGGCATGAGCGCGGTAACCACGCGTACACCACCATAAGCGAGGGCGATGCCGAACAGCCCCCCGGTGAGTGCCAGCAGGACACTTTCGGTCAGGAGCTGGCGGACCAGACGCTTTCGCGTTGCCCCGATCGATACCCGTATGGCCATTTCGCCTTCGCGCGCGGCCGCACGGGCCAGCAGCAGGTTCGCCACGTTGCCGCAGGCGATGAGCAACAACAGCGCAACCGCGCCGAACAGGGCGAGCAACGTGTTCGCGAATTTGCCGAGAATGCCGTCGTTTACGTTCAGGAACTTCACCTTGAACGCATCTTCCGGGTACATGTATCGGGGCACTTGCTTGCGGAACTCCTCGAGGATCGGCTGAAACTCGGCGTTGATCTGGTCCTGGCTTACGCCCGGCCGGATCCGGTAAAACACACTTACGAACTCGTTCGGGCTCGCATGCATGTCCATGGGGACATAGACATCGATATCATTCCAGGTGAAGCGAACGGGCAACACGCCGATCACCGTGTAGACTTTATCGTTCAGCCGTACGTGTTGACCAAGTACGTTCGGGCGGCCCTGAAATATTCGTTGCCAGAACTTGTAACTCAAGACCGCGACCGGTTCCGGTGCAGTGCCCGGACGCGCGTCCTTCTCCGTGAACGCACGGCCAAAAAGCGGCGGCACACCGAAGAAATCAAAGAAGTTGGCGGAGCAATACTCGCGCCTGACTACTTCGGCCAGTCCCGTTCCGGTCATCACCACCTCCCCGGAATCGACGGCAGCCGCGTCTTCCATGGATCGCATGCGGGATTTGATGTTGATATATTGTGCCTTCGAATACCCGATGCCTCGCGAACTGTCTTTCTTACCGGTGAGACGGATCTGGCCAATGCGATCCGCTGCGCGATAAGGGTACGGATCGATTAGGACAGCGTAGACAACGCTGAAAATGGCGGTGGTGGCGCCGATGCCGAGTGCGATGGACAGCACCGCCACAGCGGTAAATCCGGGTTTGGAAACCAGCATCCGAACGCCGTATCGCAGGTCCTGTCCCAGGCGGTCTAAGAACTTCACCAACAGCGGCATGTTTTACCCTCGGCAGCTTTGATCTGCACTCCTGTTACGCGTCTACGAACAAAAGGTACCGGTTGTTCCGTTCTGTGCTTGATATCATCATCCCGGAAGGATCGGCCAACGAATGAAGCTCCAGCATCGCGTCCTAATTCCTCTTGCACTCGCTATCATGCTGTCGGCCATGGCCGCCCCCGACCGCGTAAAAACGGCGAACGGGACCATCGAAGGAACCGGCCTGCAAACCTCGGGCGTCCGGGAATTCAAGGGCATCCCCTTCGCCGAACCGCCGCTCGGCGAGTTACGCTGGGCTCCGCCGCAACCGGTCAAGAACTGGACCAACGTCCGGCAAACGACGCAGTTTGGTCCGCGCTGCATGCAGCAGGCGCTGTTCGGCGATATGGGTTTCCGCTCCAACGGCATGAGTGAGGACTGCCTCTATCTCAACGTCTGGACCCCCGCGAAGTCGGCCGGCGAAAAGTTTCCCGTGATGGTCTACTTCTTCGGAGGCGGTTTCATGGCGGGCGACGGTTCCGAACCGCGATACGACGGGGAAAGCATGGCGAGCAAAGGCGTCGTGGCCGTCACCGTCAATTACCGGCTCGGCGTGTTCGGATTCCTCGCCCACCCCGATCTCACGAAGGAGTCCCCGCACCACGCGTCCGGCAATTACGCTCTGCTGGACCAGAGCGCCGCGCTTCACTGGGTGCAGCGGAATATCTCCGCGTTCGGAGGCGATCCTCGAAGGGTAACGATTGCGGGCGAATCGGCGGGCTCCATTGCGGCGAGCGCGCAAATGGCGTCTCCGTTAGCAAAGGATCTGATCGCCGGCGTGATCGGCGAGAGCGGATCCATTCTCGGTGCTCTCGCGCCGGTGCCTCTGGCGAAGGGCGAGGAACAGGGTGTGAAGTTCTGCTCCTCCCTTGGCGCCTCGACCATTGCCGCCATGCGCGCCATGCCCACCGCGCAGATTTTCGAAGCAGCCGGCAAGCCGGGCGTGACCCGCTTCAACCCGACCATCGACGGCTACTTCTTACCCGAATCGCCCGTCGCTATCTTCGCCGCAGGCAAGCAGGCGCACGTCCCATTGCTGGCCGGATGGAACTCCGAGGAAATGAACGGCCGCGCTGTGGTGGGCCGCGAAGAGCCCACGCCTGAGAGTTTCGAAAAGGGGGTGGAGCGCCTGTACGGTGATCACGCGCAGGAGGTCCTGAAGGAATATGCGGCTACGAGCAACGAGGAAGCCCGCCGGTCCGCAACTGACCTCGCCAGTGACCGTTTTATCGCTTATAGCACCTGGAAGTGGATCGACCTCGCCGGCAAGACCGGCGGCAAGGCGGTTTACCGCTACTTCTACGCCCGGCCCAGGCCCCGCATGAATCCGGAGATGGGCAATGTGACAGCCGGACTTGCTGGAGGAGTCGTCCGGGGACAAGGCGCGGCAGTGAACCCGGCGCCTATCCCGAAGGGCGCCGTGCATTCGGCGGAAATCGAATATGCGTTAGGGAATCTCGCCACCAACAAGGTTTACGCGTGGACGCCGGACGATTACAAAGTCTCGTCGACGATGGAAGAATACTTCGCGAACTTCGTCAAGACCGGAAATCCAAACGGCGCGGGACTTCCCAAATGGCCCGCCGTCAAAAGCGGTGACACCGTGCAATTCCTGCGGATCGACGTTGAAACGCGCGCGGAGTCCGAGCAGCATCGCGGGCGCTATCTCGTGCTGGACAAACTCGCCGGACAGCCCTGACCTGTTAAGAATCAGGTCCCTTCATGCAACCGGGCCGCGAATTCGATCGCGCGGACGAGACTGTAGGTGGACGCGACGCCTTTGCCCGCAATATCGAAAGCCGTGCCATGGTCCACGGAAGTGCGGATAATCGGCAGACCGAGTGCGATGTTGACGCCCCCCGCGAAATCGAGGAGCTTCGAAGGGATGTGAC
>JAOAPQ010000210.1 GCA_025462965.1 Bryobacterales bacterium | reverse complement strand
CGCCCATTTGAAAGAGCTGAACATGGTGTAGAGAATGATGAAGATCAGCAGAATCGTGATCGGCAGCACGATCGCCAGGCGCCTTGAGGATCGCTTCTGGCTTTCGTATTCCCCGGCCCAATCGATGTGGTAGCCAGGAGGTAGCTGGACCTGTTTCGTCACTTTGGCGATTGCCTCCTCCACCGCGCCGCCAAGATCGCGGCCGCGCACGCTGTATTTGAGCGCAACGTAGCGCTGGTTCGCTTCGCGATAGATTTCGGATGCGCCGTCGACTTCACTGACCTTGCAAAGCTGCGCGAGTGACACGCGTTCCCCGGACGGCGCCAACAGGCGAATTCTCTCGATCGCTTCCTTCGTTTGGCGGTATGGAGCTTGATAGCGTAAAACGAGATCGTAGACCTGTTCACCCTGAAGTACCTGGCTGACCGGGCCGCCTCCGACCGCAGTCTGAATCGCATCCTGCACATCGGCGACATTGATCTGATATCTAGCGGCGACCGCGCGATCGACCTCAAAATTCAGGTTCGGCTGGCCGATCACACGAAAAAGCCCGAGGTCCTGAATGCCCTTGACCCCGCGCATGATTCCGACGATCTGGTCACCCTTCGCCTCGAGGGTCTTCAGGTCGTCGCCGTAGACCTTCACGGCGAGTTCGCCCTTCACCCCGCTTACCGCCTCTTCCATGTTGTCCGCAATGGGCTGTGAGAAATTCCAGATCACGCCGGGCAATTTCGAGAGTTCACGGTTCATGGCGCCAATCAGTTCGTCTTTGTCCTGATGAAAGACCGGACGCCACTTCTCCTTCGGCTTCAGATCGACGAAGTACTCCGTGTTGAAGAAGCCCGTTGTATCTGTGCCGTTGTCGGGACGGCCGACCTGGCTCACCGAAACGGTAGCTTCCGGGAACGAGAGCAGAATGATGCGGGCCTGATCCATCACCCTTTTGCCTTCGCTGTATCCAGTGCTCGGAGCGAGAGTTCCGCGCACCCAGATGGCGCCCTCATCGAGATGCGGAAGGAACTCGGATCCGATGGCGCCGCCGAGCGTGAGAACGATCGCCACGCCGAGGCCGAGCGCGGCTACGCCGACTGTGATCCAGCGGTGCTCGATCGCGAACGCCGCCGCTTTCCTGTACCGGGCCGTCAGGAACGTCATGACCGGGTTGTGCCATTCCTTCGCTCCGTTGCGAAAAAGGATGCTGGAGAGCACGGGAGCAAGCAGCATGGAAAAGATTAAGGCGCCCAGGAGCGCAAACGCCACGGTCCATGCCATGGGTTTGAACAGCCGGCCCTCGACGCGCTGCAGCGTGAAGATCGGCAGGTAAGCGGTGATGATAATCGCGATAGCGTAGAACACGGGCCGCTGGACTTCATGGGCGGCGTCGCGAATCTTCTCCAGCGTAGATCTGTTGTCGCCCTCGCGCTGATGCCCAAGGTGACGAACAATGTTCTCCACCATGACCACCGCACCATCCACAACCATGCCGAAGTCCAACGCGCCCAATGAGAGCAGGTTCGCGGGAATTTTTCTCAGGTCCAGGCAGATGGATGCGAACAGGAGCGAAAACGGTATCGTGATGGCGACGATCAGGGCTCCGCGAATATTCCCAAGAAACAAAAACAGGATGATGACGACGAGGATGATTCCCTCGCTCAAATTTCTCAGCACCGTGTGCGTGGTGTATTCCACGAGAACGCTTCGATCGAGAAACGGAACGATTTTCACCCCCGGAGGCAGGATGTGATCGTTGAGTTCCTTCACTTTGGCGTGAATGCCGACCAGCGTGGATTCTGACTCCGCGCCCTTGCGCAGGAGCACAATTCCATAGACCACATCTCCCTCGTCGATGATCTTGCCGTCCTCGCGATGAATCCCCTTTCCGACATGACCGAGCCGGATTTTCGGACCCTGTTGAACAATCGCGATGTCTCTAACGCGGATGGGCGTGCCATGTTGGGTAGTGACAACGGTGTTGGCGATATCGATGGTGTGTTTGACCCGCCCCACTTCGCGCACATTGACTTGCTGCAGCCCCTGTTCAATAAAGCTTCCGCCCGCATTTGTGTTGTTATTTGTCAGCTGGTTCTCCACCGTGGCGAGGCTGAGACCGTAGTCGATCAATTTATTGGGGTCGAGACGGACCTGGTATTCACGCGTGATGCCGCCGAAGCTCGCGACGTCGACCACGTTCGGAACGGATTTGAACTGCTTCTCGAGAACCCAGTCCTCGAGGGACTTCAATTCCATCACGTCATATAGGGGGTTGGTGCTGTGAAGCGAGTACCAGTAAATCTGGCCGACGGGACTCCAGTCAGTGCCCATTTGCGGCTGCAGGCCTGGCGGCAGGCTTACCTGTGAGAGGCGTTCCAGCACTTTCGCGCGGTTCCAATCGTTCTCGCTCACATCGTCGAAGACGAGGTTGAGACTGGACAAGCCGAACAGCGATGTGGACCGCAAATGTTCCAGATGCGGGATTCCATTCATTACGATTTCGAGTGGAACGGTGACCTGCTGCTCCACCTCCTCCGCCGCCCGGCCGGGCCATTGGGTAATGACCTGGACGTAGTTGTTGGCGACGTCGGGATATGCTTCCACGGGTAGGTTGTGGAATGAAATCGCTCCCCAGATGAACAGCAGAATGGCCGCCGCAACCATCAGGAAGCGGTTGTTCAAGGCGTAGTCGACAAGACCGCGAATCATTGCTTACTGTTCCACTGTGTTCTGCAGCACGAGCGCGTTCGCGACTACCTTCTGACCGGGCTCGAGCCCGGAGAGGATCTCCTGCAAATTGCCCGGCAGGATGGGGCCGCCAACCACGGCAACGCGGGTGAAGCGTCCGTCGCCGGACGGCACATAGACCCAGTCGCGGTCATGCAGATGAAGGACTGCGCTCGCCGGGACAACGGCATGAATCTCTTTCTTCAGCCCGTGGAAGGTCGCAGTAACGAACATCCCAAACCGCATGATGCCCGGATTAGGCATTTCGAGGCGGACCTTGGCCGTGCGGATTGCCGGATCGAGGACCGGACTGATATTCCCGATACGGCCTTTGAACACTCGGTCGGGGTAAGCATTCAGCCGGACGTCCGCGAACTCGCCAAGATGCACTTGCGCAAGATTGTTTTCATAAACATCGCAAAGTATCCACACCGAAGAAAGATCGGAGATGGTAAAAGGATTGGGAGATGCGAGTCCCTGGGTACCGGCCGCCGCCGCAACCTGCTGATCCGTAATCACCCCGGAGACAGGAGCTTTGACGTCGATAATGGCCGAGGGATGCTCAGGGTCCGCACCCAGGATGTGGAGGCGCGCTCGCGTGGTCTGGACCATGACTCTGGCTTTAGCATCGGTGTCTTGCGAGACTTCCAGGTCCTTCTGCGCGATGGCGCCCTTGTCGTATAGAACCGTGGCGCGTTCAAGTTGCGCATGCGCAAGCTTCTCATCGGCAAGAGCCTGCTGGTAGTCCGAGTACGCGCTGGAAATGTCGGCGCTCTGCACGCGCATGAGTAGCTGGCCCTTCGTCACCGTGTCTCCAAGACGCGCGTGAACTTCGATGATGCGTCCCGCCGCGAGCGAGATCACTGGAATGGTGCGTGACACGTCGGCGTTCACTATGCCCGTCGCGTTCAACTCCGGTGCGGCATCGCGCGCGGCGGCGGTCGCGAGCGGGAACAGCTCGGGGTGGTCCACCTTCACGACGTTTACGTCCGCTATCTCCTCAACCCGCGCGGGCGGCGGCGCTTCAGCTGCCGGATCCGCTTTCGCTTTCGTCCCGCAGGCGGCCGTGACCATCGCGAGCGCGAGCAGTAGAACGGCTGTCATCGTTGTGTCAATTCTCATTGGATTGCCTCGCGGCCCACGGCCATGTTGAGTTGGCTCACGGCGGTCAGGTAAGAACCCACCAGGTTCAAATAGGCCACCTGAATCGCCCGGTACTCCTGCTGGGCTTGAAGGAAGTCCACCAGGGCGGATCCGCCGTGCTGATAGGCGTACGACACGGTGTCCCTCACGCGCCCGGCCATTTGCAGATATTTCTGCTTGTACGGGCGCAACAGCGTCACCGTGTTGTTCACCGTTGCATACGCCGAATCCACGTCGCTGAACACCTGGGCTTCGGTAGCCTCACGCAAGCGCTCATTGCGCCGGATATCGAGTTGGGTGCGCGCTTTCTCGCCCTGATTGCGGTCGAAAATACGCAACGGAACAGAAACGCTGAATCCCAAATAGATGGTGTAGGGCGGATTGCGGCCCATATCCATCCCGAACGTTGGGTCGGCCGAGCCGTTCGCCTTCGCCAGTTTGTAATCGCTCGTGGCCTTCTCGACGGCCTGCGCCGCGGCCCTCAGATCCGGCCGGGCGTCCAGCGCAATACGCCGCAGTTCATCCAGCATGATGATCTGATCCGTGAAGTCGAAAGGACCGGTGACGTCGAACTGCTCCACCGGCGTCCGGTCGTTCAAAAGGGTCAAGAGTTGAATCTTCGCGGTGCGCAGGTTGACGGTGGCGTTCGCCAGGTCGGTTTCAAACTGCACGCGCTGCAACTCCAGCCGGTCCAGATCCATCTGCGCGATGTCCCCAGCCTGCTTGCGCGTGCGTCCTACTTCCAGGACCTTATCGTAATCCGCCAGATTCTCCCGTGCCTGCGCCAGTACCGCCCTGGCTTGCAGCGCCTGAACAAACGCATTGCGCAGATTGAACGTGAGGCTCCGTTCCAGATCCGCCTGCTGCGATTCGACTATTGCGGTCGCACCGCGGGCGCTCTGCAACCGCAATTCCCGCTTGTGCTCCCGCTCGTGTAGATAACTGACCGCGCCCGCGAACAGCACGCCGCTGATCGGCCGGTACGGATTGCCGTTGAAAAACTGGAATTGGTCCGCGGTGATGATTAAATCCGGATTGGGACGCAGGAAGGCGGTCACCTCAGCCGCCCGCGATTCCGCGATACCGATCTGTCCCGCCCGCAAGGTGGGGTTTGTCGACTCGAACTTGTCCTTGATCTGTTGCCACGTGTACGCCTGCTGGCCGAAGGCGCCGGGGGCGAGACAAATCGAAACCGACATCGAAACCAACAACGCCAGCGGCCACCGAGTCACTCCTAAACTGCGTCTGCGCAACAATGCATAGTAGCTGTCCACTGATAAAGAAGTCCTCGAACGCCCGTGAATGATCCCATGGGGCGGAACGATAATCTGAATGGGGGGCCGAGACGCGCGACAGAGCGAAGTTCGGAGCTCCTTGTATCAGGGTAGCGAACCCGAATCGCGGCTCTAGACTATCTTTTGGACGAGGCGACATATCTTTCGGCCATCGCGGCAATAGGCCGCCATACCGCTCACTAGAATGAAAACAAGCGCTCTCTCGATGCTGTCTTTCTTTATTCGAGGCAATCCCCGGGCCGTCCTCGTCCGCGCCGGTGTACTGATAGTCCTGATTGCTCTCGCGGACTGGCGCGTGGATGCCAATATCCCCCTCGGCTTCCTTTATTTGTTCCCGATGCTGCTGGTCGGAAGCGTGGCCACTCGCTGGCAGATCGCCGCCGTGGCCGCGGTTTGCACCCTGCTGACCGAGTTCTTCGATGCGTTCGCATGGTCGCCCGAATTGGGAGGACCACGGGATATTCTCGTCTTCGCAGCCTTCTTCTGCATGGGCCTTTTTGTTTACGAGGCAACGCGCAGCCGCCGGACCTCGCTCCAGCATCTGCATCGCATCGAAAGTGAAGTTGAGGCGCGTCGCGAGGCGGAAGAACAGCTCACGGTACTGGTGGAGAGCAGCCCCGCTGCGATTTTGACCATGGACGGCGACGGGAGGATTCTACTGGCCAACGATGCGGCCCACCGGCTGCTCGCTGTCGAATCCTCGACACTACGCGGCAAATCGGTCGGGGATTACCTCCCCGCCCTGATCAGCGTTCCGGCCCGCGGCGATACGCACCAGGCATTCCGCACGGTGATGCAGTGCCGCGGCCGCCGCCAGGATGGCGAAGTCTTCCTGGCTGACGTCTGGTTTTCCACCTACAGGACCGGACAGGGCCCGCGCCTGGCTGCCATGGTGGTGGATACCTCGGAAGACCTGCGCAACCGCGAAGAATTCAGCCTGCATCAACTGCTCGCCGGATCGCGTATCCTGGTGGGCGCCGTTTCCCACGAGATCCGCAATGTCTGCGGGGCGATCGCGGTGGTTCACGCAAATCTCGCGCGGAGTGGATCGCTCTCCGGGAGCAAGGACTTCGAGGCGCTCGGCACTCTGATTCTGGCCCTCGAGAAAATCGCGTCGATGGATCTTCGCCAGACGGCAAACCAGGCATCCGGCATCGATCTTGCGTCGCTCCTGGAAGAATTCCGCATCGTGGTGGAACCGTCCCTGCGGGAAGACGGGATTGAAACCCACTGGGACGTAGAGCCGGACTTGCCCGCCGTTTGGGCGGACCGTCAAAGCCTGATGCAGGTGTTCCTGAATCTCATCAAAAACAGCGAACGCGCCATGTCCGGCAGGCCCCGCCCGAAATTGACCATTACCGCGCGGCGCGAGAAGCAGCGCGTCGCCATACAATTCCGCGACAGCGGAAGCGGCGTGGCGAATCCCGACCGTCTCTTCCGGCCTTTTCAGCAGGACGCCCAGGCGACCGGACTCGGTCTGTATCTGTCCCGGGCATTCATGCGTTCCTTCCGCGGGGATCTGCGCCATGAACCGGAACAGGACGGCTCCAGCTTTATAGTGGAGGTGGCAGCCGTAATTTCGAGCGAGCAGGAAAACAATGATCCGGATACTACTGGTGGACGATCACGGGTTGTTCCGGGAGAGCCTCAGCCGGTTGCTCCAGGCCGAACCTGACCTCAGCATCGCCGGTACCTGCGGTTCCGTAACGGAGGCGCTCGAAGCGGTCAAACGGGAGCCGGTGGATATCGTCCTGCTCGACTATGACTTGGGCGAGGAGCAGGGATCCTTATTCCTCGACGAGGCGAAAAGCCGCGGCTTTTCAGGCCGCATCCTGATGGTGACTGCCGGGATGAATGACACCGGCACGCTACGCGCTCTGGAGGGCGGTTCGTCGGGCATTTTTCTCAAGCACAGCCCGCCGGCCCAGCTGGTCGAGGCTATTCATAAAGTAATGACCGGAGAGATGTGGCTGGACTCCGGCGCGGTGCGGTCGCTCATCGGCGGCGCAACCGTGAAATCTGATGAGCAACGCACGTCCGCGCCGCTCAGCCCGCGAGAGCGCACCGTCCTCAAGGCCGTGTTCGAAGGGCTGACGAATAAGGAGATCGCTTCGCGCATGGAGCTCTCCGAGAGTTCGGTCAAGGCGGTGATGCAGCAGCTTTTCGACAAAACTGGGGTGCGAACACGCAGCCAGCTTGTGCGGATCGCGCTCGAGCGCCAGACCCGCGATTGGTCGGCGTAGGACAGGCCATCGCCTTTCGTGGCCTGTTTCCCAGGGCCTTCTGCCCGCGAAATTTGATGAAAAACGGGCACCCCAGCCGGAGCGCCAGGGGTTTTTCGACCCTGTCTTCTTCAGGCCCGACAAGCCACCCCAAACAATCCCCTGTCCCACGCGATGATATAGTTTGACAGTTGAAACTCGCTCCGATCGATTACTTCATCCTCGCGCTCTACTTCCTCTTCGTTATCGGCATCGGCTGGCGGCTCCGTAAGAAAGCCACGTCCAGCGGCGAATTCCTCACCAGCGGCCGCTCCATGCCGGTCTGGATCACCAGCCTCGCGTTCCTCGCCGCCAACCTCGGCGCGCAGGAAGTCATCGGCATGTGCGCGTCCGGCGCGAAGTACGGCATCATGACATCGCACTTTTACTGGATTGGCGCCGTGCCGGCAATGGTCTTCGTGGGCGTCTTCATGATGCCCTTCTATTACGGCAGTCGCGCGCGCTCCGTGCCGGAATACCTGCGGCTGCGCTTCGATGAAAAGACGCGCGGCTTGAACGCCATCACGTTCGCCGTCATGACGATCTTCTCGTCCGGCATCTCAATGTACGCGCTCGGAATTCTCTTCCAGGCCGTGCTGGGGTGGAGCTTCACCGCCTCCGTGATTCTCTCGGCCACCATTGTCCTGATCTATACCTACCTCGGCGGCCTGACGAGCGCCATCTATAACGAAGTCCTGCAATTTTTTCTGATCGTGCTCGGCTTCTCTCCGCTGGCGATTATGGCGGTTTACAAAGCCGGCGGCTGGGGCGGCATGAAGAATCATCTGGATCCCGTGATGGTCCACAGCTGGAAATACCTCAAAGATTCGTCGATGAACCCCATGGGGGTGGAAGTGTTCGGGCTGGTCGCCGGGCTTGGGTTCGTTTTATCGTTCGGCTACTGGTGTACCGATTTTCTGGTGGTGCAGCGCGCCATGGCGGCGGATTCCATGGCGGCCGCGCGCCGCACTCCGCTGATGGCCGCTTTCCCGAAGATGATCATGCCATTCATCGTCATCGTGCCGGGCTTGGCCGCGGTCGCCCTGGCGCACATGAGCAGCGGCTACGTGATGCCGATGAAAGCCAGCGGCCCCGACTATGACAAAGTTCTGACGACGCTGATGGCCCAGTTTTACCCCTCGGGCATGCTGGGCATCGGACTCACGGCTTTGATGGCATCGTTCATGTCGGGCATGGCCGGGAACGTCACTGCCTTCAACACAGTGTTTACTTACGACATTTATCAAAGCTACATCCGGCCGGGCGCCAACGACCGGCACTATCTCACCGTCGGCCGCGTCACCACGCTGGTCGGCACCGGTCTCTCGATCCTCACCGCCTATCTGGCCCAGCATTACAACAACATCATGGACCTGCTGCAACTGGTCTTCGGCTTCGTCAATGCGCCGCTCTTCGCCACCTTTCTGCTGGGCATGTTCTGGAGGCGGACGACGGGCCATGGGGCCTTCACCGGCCTGTTGAGCGGAACCTCGGCGGCGGCGCTGGTGCACGGACTGACGGTAGCGGAAGGGAAGGGCGGATGGATTACAACGATTTACAATTTCCCCTCCACCATGGCGCAAAACTTCTGGATCGCGATCTTCGCCTGGACCACCTGTTTTCTGGTCACCATCGCCGTGAGCCTCGTCACCAAACCCCGTCCCGCCAGCGAACTGACCGGCCTGGTCTACGGACTCACGAAAATCCCGGATGACGGCCCGGAGCCCTGGTATAAACGTCCGATTCCTCTTGCCGCCGTGGTCTGCTGCGTGCTCATACTATTAAACGTGTGGTTCCGCTAAGCCAATGTTAGACCTGCGCATTCCTTCCGGGTTGTTCTTCGCAATCACGGGCATGATTCTGTTAGGGCTCGGCGTGATAGACCCCGGATTGAGAGCGCCGCTTACCCCGGTCAACATCAATTTATACGAGGGCACGGTGATGGTCGGGTTCGGCGCGTTTCTGCTGTTTCTCGCCCGGCGCGCCCACCGCCGCGCATGATAGAGGCATTTGAGGAGATATTCGGACGCGCCGCGGGAATCCGGATCTTTCGCGCGCCTGGCCGCGTGAACCTGATCGGCGAGCACACCGACTACAACCTCGGGTTCGTTCTGCCGGTTGCGCTCGATCTCGCTACTTGGGTCGCCTCCGCGCCGTCCCCGGATAACCATCTGTACGTACATTCGGAGGACCGGAACGAGACCTGGGATTGGCCGGTCGCGGAGATTGCGGAACTCAAGCGTGCGGGTCACTGGACCGACTACGTCGCCGGCGTCGCGCACCAGATCGTTCATGCGGGCATTCCGCTCGAAGGACGCAAACTACTGATCCGGAGCACGGTGCCGGTGGGCGCGGGCCTGAGTTCGTCCGCTGCGATTGAAGTGTCCACGGCGCTGGCACTTCTGAACGGCCGCCACATGGAACCGCTCGAACTCGCGAAACTCTGCCAGCGAGCTGAGCGCGAGTTCGTCGGCGTTCCGAGCGGCATCATGGACCAGTATGTTTCGGTCTTTGGGCGCGCGAACGCGGCCGTGCTGATCGATTGCCGAAGCCTGGAACACGAGTACGTCGAACTGCCCGCCGCGGGCGTCGAGATCTGGGCCGTCAATTCGATGGTGAAGCACGCGCTGGGGCAATCCGCGTATCGCGAGCGCGTGGAGCAATGCGCGATCGCCGTGGACGCGATTTCACGGCGTTTTCCCGAAGTGACGAGCCTGCGCGACGCCACGCTCCAGCAACTGGAAAGTACGCCGCTGCCGAGCGTCATCTTGCGGCGGGCGCGGCATGTCATCACCGAGAATGCGCGCGTCAAACTGTTCGTCGGCGCTGCGCGCCGGCGCGATCTGTCGCGGATGGGCGAACTTTTCCTGGAGTCGCACGTGAGCATGCAGCATGACTACGAGATCTCGTGCGAGGAGATCGATTTCCTGGTGCAGTCTGCGATCGGCATCGAAGGCGTATACGGCGCGCGTATGACCGGCGGCGGCTTCGGAGGGTGCACGGTCAACCTGGTGCGGCCGGACGCCGTCAAGCGATTCCGGGAACAGATCGTGGCCGGTTACCGGGAGCGCTTCGGGATCCAGGCACCCGTGTTCCGCTGCATTCCGTCAGCAGGCGCCGGCGAAGTTTAGCGCACCTCCCAACCAACACACCCTCAACCAACACGCCTCCAACCGACACGTGGGACAGGCCATCGCCTTTTGTGGCCTGTCGCTTCCTGTCGAACAAACCCAGACGTCAAACCGAGCTGTCTCCCGTGGTCACCCTCTACCCCGAACCCGGTCAATCTCCCGGCGGTCGCGCTTCGATGGTTTCCCTTCCCGCAACGCTTCGAAATGCGGCATCGCCTTCCGCTCTTCCGCCAACTTCAGCCTTAGCTCCCTGCTCCCCTCTGTCTCACGGTAGAGCGTCTGCGCAACCGCCGCCGGCCCGCGCATCTCACTAGGAACCAGGACCTCCACCTGAAAGTCGCCGCCCACGTTCTTCACTTGCAACATATCGCCCACCCGGACCTCGCGCGCAGCCTTGGCTTGCTGTCCATTGGACTCAATCCTTCCGAGTTCACACGCCTTTGCAGCGAGCGCGAGCGTCTTGAAGAACCGGGCGGCCCAAAGCCACTTGTCCATTCTCACGCCGGTCATAGTCTCATAAAACAAAGTAGCAAGTTCAAATCTTGCCCACGCAACCAACGTGGTCTGAATGCTGGCGTGCCGCATCAACTCCTTTTGGACGCTGATGGGCGCCCCGGTTTCGTCCAGCCGCGACAGTACGTTCTACAGTTTCTAGAGCTTTCAATCGCGCGTGACTCCCACCTCTAGGCTGAATGCTGCAAGCACCGTTTGCAAGATTACCTGGATGACGTTCACCTGCTAAATATTGTCGTCATCTCGATAGACGCTCGCAAAAATGTCGACGGCCGAGCTGTCGCATCATTTCGTACTCCGACTCTCCCGCTCCTGTGGCCTGCTTGCGTGAAGGTACCGCGGCTCTAGTGAATGGCTGCTAGGCGGCATCGGTTCGGGCAGCAAGCTAACGCCACCATTCTTCGTTAGAGCCTCAGCAGCAACACGGCTCGATCTGATTCCAGAAAAGCATGGATTCGGAGTGCCTCTCGCCGCAGGAGATGTCCGATCACCTTCGCGGGGAAGTCGCACCGCTCAATCCGAATAATCTTGGGCGGCGAACCCAGGCGCTCGGCCAGATGCTGGTCCAGCAGGATGCGCACCTGTTAGCGGTGGCCGTATGCCGTGTCGGCCATCTCTGCGGCAAACGCATAGACCGCCGCGAAGTCCTCTTTCTCGAGGCTGGGATGCTCTTCCAGGATCTCCTCCTCCGTCATCCCGTGCGAGAGCCAACCCAGAACGTCGTTGACCGTGATCCGCATCCCCCGAATGCACGGCTTGCCGTCCCGCTTGTCGGTTTCGATCGTGATGCGCGGATGCGCGGACGTCATGGTTCGATTATGGCGCGAAGCGCATACGCTGTTCTCTGCCGGCCAGTTCCCATTTCTGGATCGAAAACCCAACGTTCAATATTGGACAAGCTCATTCTCGTATCAGTGTCCCGCAATGCAGTGACAACGATTCCACCTTTATTTCTCCCCGCCCCATAACGCTTTCGCCGCCCACGCGCCCAAGCCCCTGCATTTCATCCGCTACCCTCAAACCGAGGAATCCCATGTCCACACTCGCCCCCGCTCAGGAACAGGTCATCGGCCTGCTCTCCCTCGGCTCCACACTCTCCGCCGCGGCCGAGGCCGCCGGCGTTCACCGCAACACCATCTCTAACTGGCGCCGCACCCAGCCTGCCTTCGCCTGCGCCCTCGACGCCGCTCATTACGACCGCGTCCTCCACTGGCGCAGCCTCGCCGAGGAAAACGCTGAGCTCGCCATCGCCACGATCCACAACCTCCTCGCCGATCCAAACACGCCTCCCGGCATCCGCCTCAAAGCCGCGCTCGCCATCCTCAAAGAATGCACAACCCTGCCGCCGGCTTCGCCCTCCATGGCCGAACACGTCATCCCCCGCCAGATCGCCGCCGCCCTCGAAACCGCAACCGTAGTGCCCGATGAGCCAGTGCCCGACGCATCGTTGTGCACCGACGAAGCTCTGCACAATTCTGCACAATCGCCCCAGCCCTTCCGCCGCCAACTGCCGAAAGTCGGCCGCAATGACAACTGCCTTTGCGGCAGCGGACAGAAATATAAGCGCTGCTGCCTCCTGAAACCCAGTACCCAATCGGCCGCAGCCTGAACGGAACGATAACAACGAAGCGTGGTTTCTTTTAAGCCTGAAAACAACCACTTACATGCTGGACGCGGCGGGAGCACCGTTTACGCCCTGTAGCATCGAGCCAGAAAGGAGTAAATTTCATGGCAACTCTCGTTTCCCTCTTGAGCCTGCTGCCGGTAATCCTGGCCGCCGTTCAAGCCGTCGAGGCCGCTCTCCCCTTGCCAGGAGCCGGCAAAGCGAAGCTGGATCTGGTGCTCGGAACCGTCTCGGATATCTACGCGGCGGACCAGCAGATCCAAAAGCAGATCCCGGGCGATCAGCTCGTCTCGGTCGTTACCAGCACGGTTTCGCACGTCGTCTCATGTTTCAACGCGCTCGGTTTGTTTAAGAAATCGAAGTAAGACGCGCGAGTGGGGGCGGGCGAAGGCAAGTCCCCACAAACGCTATGATTGTTCAATGGAAACAGCCGCCTCCATCGCGCAGGAAGTGATGGATCTCGAGAAGGAATATCTCCTTCAAAATTACGCCCGATACCCGCTCGTTCTGAGCCATGGTAAGGGCGCCTACCTCTGGGACGTCGAAGGCCGCCGCTATCTCGATTTCATCTCCGGAATCGGCGTGAACGCCCTCGGCCATGACCATCCGCGCATCGTCGCCGTCATCGCCGAACAGGCCACCCGCCTCATCCACAGTTCAAATCTCTACTACCATCAGTACCAAGGTCCGCTTGCCAAACGCATTGTCGAATCGAGCGGCATGGCTCGCGTGTTCTTCGGCAATACCGGCACTGAAGTGGTAGAAGGCGCGCTCAAGATGGTCCGCTCGCACGGGACAAAAATCCACCCCGGGAAATTCGAAATCATCTCGCTCGAAAACTCATTCCACGGACGCACGCTGGGGGCGCTGTCGGTCACCGGACAACCGAAGTACCGTAAGGATTTCGAGCCGCTGCTGCCCGGCGCTGGCTTCGTTCCGAAGAATGACATTCCTGCCTTGGAGCAGGCATTCAGCGAGCACACGGCGGGTATGATTCTCGAAGTCATCCAGGGAGAGGGCGGCGTCTTCCCGGTTTCCCAGGATTACCTCGTTCGGGTTCGTGAGCTATGCGATCGCCACGACGCTCTGCTGGTTTTCGACGAGACGCAATGTGGCGTGGGCCGGCCCGGCACCTATTTCTCCTACCAGAACTTCGATCCGCCGATTCTGCCCGACGTCATGGTGGCCGCGAAACCGATTGCGTGCGGGCTGCCGCTCGGCTTCATCGCGGCGAACGAGAAGGCCGCGGCCGCAATCGCGCCCGGCATGCATGGCTCCACGTTCGGCGGCGGACCCCTGGCCTGCCGCGTCGCACTCGAGTTCTTCGATCTACTGGACGATCTGCTTCCGCAGATCCGGCGCGTGGGCGCCTACTTTCGCGCGCGGCTTCTCGAAGCCAGGGAACGTTACCCGATCGTCAAGCAGGTGAGGGGTCAGGGCCTGATACTGGGGGTCGAACTCGCTATTCCCGGCAGCCAACTTGTGTTGGACGCTATGGAGGAAGGGTTCCTCATGAATTGCACGCACGGCAACGTGCTGCGTTTTCTGCCGCCATATATCATCACTGAATCAGAGGTGGATGAGGCGATGGCCGTGCTGGAAAAAGTCCTGGCTAAAGCAGATCGTGACGCTGGCGCTTCTCCAGCATCTTGACGATGTCGCCCACTTCCTGAGCCCTGCGCCGGTCTGCGATCAGCAGGGCATCGGGAGTGTCCACGATTATGAAATCGCGTACGCCCAGTAAAGCGACCAGTTTCTTCCCGGCGTCCACATAATTGCCGGAACTTCCGTTAGAGGCGAGTTCTGACCGGGAAACGTTCTCCTCCGCATCGCGCGGAAGCAGTTCGTAGACGGCGTCCCAGCTGCCCACATCGTTCCATCCGATCTCGCCGCAAGCCAGGCCGACCACATTGTCCGCCCGCTCCAGGACCGCAA
The DNA here is from genome assembly GCA_025462965.1 of Bryobacterales bacterium. Taxonomy (GTDB): domain Bacteria; phylum Acidobacteriota; class Terriglobia; order Bryobacterales; family Bryobacteraceae; genus JALYXI01. The sequence goes on along the minus strand of JAOAPQ010000210.1, from coordinate 31 downwards.
AATCGATGGAGATATTCTCACAGAGCGGAAA
>JAOAPQ010000199.1 GCA_025462965.1 Bryobacterales bacterium | reverse complement strand
AGGCGATCGAGTTTTACAAACAGGCATTCGGAGCGAAAGAAATGCTGCGAATGGACGCACCGGACGGGACCGTGGGGCACGCCGAGATCAAAATCGGGGACTCGGTCATCATGCTGGGCGACGAGAATATCGAGGCGGGCATTTTAAGTCCGAAGGCGCTAAACGGATCGCCGGTCAGCATCCTGTTGTACGTGCAGGATGTGGACGCGATCACAGCGCAGGCTGTCGCGGCCGGAGCAAGAATCACGCGCCCAATCAAAGACCAGTTTTATGGCGACCGCACCGGCGGCGTCGAAGATCCGTTCGGACATCAGTGGTATCTGGCCACGCACATCGAGGACGTACCGCTGGATGAAATGAAACGGCGAATGGCTACGATGGGTAGTTAGCCGCCTAAATATTCGACGTGAGCGTATGTGCCCGGGCGCGGGTTGTACGCGAGATACCAGCCTGGATGATCGGGATCTTCATAAATTACGATCTGATCGCCGTTCCAGTTCCAGCCCGAGACGACGTTGTAATCGTAAGGAGCGACGTCCCAGTAGAAATTGTCGAACCAGAAGCGGTCCCGGTTTCCGCCGCGGAGCACGAACACATGCTGCGGTCCGAAGCCGCCGCTGAAACGGCCGTGCGCCCACGGATGGTCGACGTGGTAATGGGAATCATCACGTCCGCTGTCGTGTCCAAGCCACCGATCGTCGTTGGCATGCACGTGCGGCATGTCCGGATGTCCCTGCCTTTCCGCTTGAAAATGGTTCTCGCGCTCGGGAGCCCGGTCCCGTACCGGGGCCTGAGCCCGCGCGGGAGGAGGTCCGTGAGCCGGAATGTGTCCGCCTCCGAATTCGGGATGGCCACCGCCGCGTTCCTCCCGTCCCCTCTCCTGCGCAAAGGCCGCGACACAAAACACAACAGATAACCCTAAGAGCTTAGTCATGCCTAAACCTCCCGATGGTGTTTTAGCACGATCTTGGCCAAAGTACGCGCAAAGGGCGTGCGGGAACAAAAAGGGAGTCGTTGGCTCACTCTCCTCTTGAGGTTGCTGTCGCAGGTTCTAGAAATCGTAGCGCAGAACGAGCTGCATCGTTCGGGCGGAGCTGCCGCCCACCTGCGTCCCGAGCGTTGAGCTGAACTTCCCGAAGCTGGCCGGATTGTTAATATTCAGATTCGCCGCCGCGAGTCCGAAATTCGGATGATTGAAGAGGTTGTACGCTTCGGCGCGGAATGACACAGAGTGTCGCTCGGTGATGAGGAACCGCTTCGCGAGCGAAGCATCCACCTCATAGAATGCGGGGTTGCGGAAAACATTCCGCCCCGCGTTGCCGTAAGCGAATGCCCCCGGGTTGCTGAAGGCCGCGACCTGGGTTGGGGTGAAGAAAAAGACCCCGTTGCCCTGCCGCGAGACGCTGCCGATGGATGTGTCGGTTCCCGAATACTGCGCATAAGCGCCCGCCGCAGGAACACCGCTTACCGGGACCGTGTTGTGCTGCGAAAACACCGAGAACGGGTTGCCGCTTTGCATGATGGTAAGGGCACTCACATCCCAGCCGCCGACCGCGCTGTTCAGATAATGCGGAAGAGCGCTCCCGAATCGCTGTCCCTTGCCGATCGGCAGAGTGTAGATTACCGTGGAGTTGAAAGAATGCGGGCGATCGAAATCGCTTTTTGCCTTGTTCAACGCAAGGTTAAAGTTGTCGATTGGGGTCGTGAAGCCGTTGCCTTCGGCGGAGATATTGTCTTCACTCCTGCTGAAGGTATAGTTAGCGGTGAGATTGAGCGAGCGGGTACGGCGGCGGACACTAACCTGCAACGAATCGTAGTAGGACCGGCCATCGTTCGTTCCCAGGATCACCTGGTTAAACTGCGGATAATTGCGGAACACAAAGGGGGAGACGCCCGAACTGGCGAGCCTGGCGTTACCGGCTACATCCAAACTGTTAATGATGGTGCCAACGTTGCCTTGAATGAAGTTGGCGGCATTTAGGGCCGTGACCGCGGCCGCCGGAGTTCCGTACACGCGAGTGAAGAAGTTATTGGGAGAAACTGTCGCGGACGGATTCGCTACAAACGTCTGCATTTCCTTGAAGGAGTTAACGAAGTCGGAGGAGTAGCGCGGCTGGTTGACATCGCGGTCATAGAATAATTTCACGCCGCGATTACCGACATACCCGACCTCCAGAACAAACGAACCCGGTAACTGCCGCTGCACATTCAGGTTGTAGCTGTGCACATACCCGGTCCGCAGGTTCGGATTGAACAGAACGATGCTGGTGGAGCGCGTAGCCGCAGGAGTCAGGATGATGGAGGCTGGCTGGGTTGGAGGGGCCGGCATCGAGGCGTAGCGGACGTCACTACCCGCCAGATTAGGAAACGCGGTTAAAGCGGTCGCAAAACCGGGAGTGTTGCCGTCCACCAGGCTGATCACCGAACCAACCGCGCGATCGAAGAAGACACCGTAGAATCCGCGTATGGCTGTCTTGCCATCCCCGAATACGTCATACGCAAAACCCAGACGCGGGGCGAAGTTGTTCCAGTCCTGGTTGTAAAAGCTCTTAGCCTTCTGGATGGTGAGCGCATCCAACTGGTTGATGCCGTTTACCTGATTGGCCGACGCTACGGTTCCCTCCAGGCCGTCGCGCTCGTGCGGCACACCGAAGAATTCGTAGCGAAGTCCCAGATTCAAGGTCAGCTTCCGAGTGATGCGCCAATCGTCCTGGAAGAAGTAGCCGCTTTCATTGAAGAGGAAGTTGCGAACGCGCGGAGTGCCGGGGGCCTGGTAAGTTTGCAGATTACTGTAGTAAGTCTGCGTGATGTGATCGATCCGACCAAGCAAGTCGTTGTAGAGGTTCTGAAATGTGGTGAGCGCGGAGCCCGTGACTCCGGGTGGAGTCAGGCTTGTAGGCACAGATGCTCCATTCGCCACCTGTGTGAAGTAAGTGGGGTAAATGCCGGCGGCGTTATATCCGTATTGGTTGGTGAAGCGCAGATTTGCGCCTGTTTTGAAGGTATGGTTGTGCCAGACCTTGGTCAAGGTGTCGGTGAAGTCGTTAACGGGGGAGTTGCGGCCTTGAGCGAAGTTCGTGTAGTCGATATTGGAGAACAGGTTAAACGAGAGCGCAGGGCCGGCGGGACGGTTGGGCCTGAGGAAGTCCGTGGTTGCGCTTTGGTGGCCGGCCCGGAAATCGTTAATGAGACTGGGATTAATTGTCCACGTGGAACCCACTGAAAATCCCCACCGGTGCCCGCCCTGCGAGCCCTGGGGTTGGCCGGGAAAGGTCGCGTCCGCGCTGTTCAAGTTATCTATCGAGCTGTTCCGCTGCCAGCTCCAGCG
>JAOAPQ010000141.1 GCA_025462965.1 Bryobacterales bacterium | reverse complement strand
CGAATAGACCTGGGGCGAACAACTGGCGGATCGCGTCAGGATCCGGGTGGTTCGGTTCGGCCGGGTAAAAGACGCGAACGACGTCGGGACGGGAAGCGAGCCAGGTCGCCACGCGGCAGGCATTCTGGCATTGGCGCTCCATGCGCAGCGGAAAGGTCTTGATGCCGCGCATCACGAGATAGCTCTCGAAGGGACCCAGAACGGGACCCACGGTGCGCGAGGCGGCGCGGAGCGTATCGAGATGGGCCCCATCCGAGATGACAGCGCCGGCGAGAACATCGCCGTGTCCCGATAGATACTTCGTCAGGCTATGCGTAACCAGGTGGGCGCCCCATTCAAGGGGGCGGCAAATCAGAGGCGTCGCGAAAGTACTATCGACAATCAGGGCCGCTCCGGCAGCGTTGGCGATTTCGGCGATGCGGCCGATGTGAGCGACGCGCAGAAGGGGATTCGAGATCGTCTCCATCAGGAGGCAACCAGGGTTTTCTTCCTTCACCGCCGCTTCCAGCGCCTCCAGGTTATTGAAATCCACGAAGCGGACTGAAATCCCCGAAGGAGCGAGCATGTTCATGAGCAGCGATACGGTCGCTCCATAGATCGCCTGCGCGGCGACAATCGAACGTTTGCGGTCGGCAAGCGCTGCGTGGATCGCCATCTGGATCGCCATCATTCCCGAACTGCAGGCCAGAGAACCGGCTCCGGATTCGAGCGAGGTGAGCAGTTCTTCCAGGGCGTCGGTGGTCGGATTGCTGTAGCGAGCATACGACTGACCCGGAATTTCATGCCCGAAGACGCGGTCGAGCTCGCGGACATCTTCGTAGATGTAGCTGGACGCAGCGTAGATGGGCGTGGTGACCGGGATCGCATTCCCCGGCTTTTTGCGATCTCCGTGGTGTACTGCCTTGGTCTGTATCTTCATCGACATAATACTTTCCGAATTTATTTTCGTTTCCAGCGTACACCGTCCTTGGTGTCTTCGAGCAGGACGCCTTCCGCACTCAATCGGTTGCGAATCTCGTCTGACCGGGCGAAGTTGCGCGCCTTCTTCGCATCGGTGCGTTCTTTCACGAGGGCTTCGATGTCAGCGTCAGGCAGCGCGTTCGCCTTCTCGGAAGGCTTCAGCACGTCGAAGATGGAATCGAACCGGTTGAGAAACGCTTTTGCCCCTTCGACGTTGCCGGAAGTGAACAAGCCGGCATCCATCGCGGCATTGGTTTCGCGAACGTACTCAAACACTGCAGCGAGTGCTTCGGCGGTATTCAAATCGTCGTCCAGGGCGTCTGTGAATTGACGGTTAGCCTCTGCCGTACGACGCTCCAGGACCTCATTTGAACCTGCGCTGAATCGCGCAGTATCCAGGCGCAATTGATAATTGCGAAGCCGTTCGATGGCTGTCGCGGCCGACTTAAGTCCTTCAAAAGTAAAATTCAGGCTTTTTCGGTACGGTACCGAAGTCAAGAGATAACGTACGGTTTCGGGAGCATAGCCTTTCTCCAGAATGTCACGCAGGGTGAAGAAATTACCGAGCGATTTTGACATCTTCTGGCCTTCGACCAGCAGAAACTCGGCGTGCATCCAGAATCTCGCGAAGGGCTTGCCCGTGAGGGATTCCGACTGCGCTATCTCATTCTCGTGATGCGGGAATGTCAGGTCGATTCCGCCCGCGTGAATATCCAGCGTCTCGCCCAGGAACTCGATCGCCATGACGGAACATTCGATGTGCCACCCGGGCCGACCCTTCCCGACCTCGGTGTTCCAGAAGGGCTCGCCTTCTTTCGGCGCTTTCCACAATACGAAGTCTCGCGCGTCATCCTTTTCGTAGGTGTCTACGTCGACACGGGCGCCGGCGCGATTGCCGCTGAAATCGTTATGCGAGAGCTTGCCGTATTCGGGGAAGCTGGCGATGCGGAAGTAGATGGACCCTTCGCTTTCGTAGGTAAAGCCTTTCTCCTCCAGTTCGCGGATGGCGCGGGCCATTTGCGGTATGTGCTCGGTGGCGCGCGCGACGTGCTCCGGCGTTTCCAGGCGGAGTAGCTTGCAATCGTCAAAAAAAGCCTGCGTGTAGCTGGCAGTGTACTCCGCGAGAGACTGTTTTTTGGCCACGGCGTTACGGATAATTTTGTCGTCGATATCCGTTATGTTCATTACGTGGTCCAGCTGAAAGCCGCTCGCGCGCAGCCATTTCCGGAGGAGATCGAAGAATACGAAGCTGCGGAAATTGCCAATGTGCGCATAGTCGTAGACAGTGGGCCCGCAAGTATACATGCGTACAGTGTTATCTCGGGCAGGTGCGAAGGGTTTGACGTCCAGCGTCAGGGTGTTATAAAAGCGTAATGCCATAGAATGAAGATAGAAACTTCTATCTTAGCGGATGGTCGGAAAAGTGCTGGAAATATCCGACGGCCGATTTATGCGGATTGTCCTCGCATTTCTGATTGCGGGAGGTCTCTCTGGGCAACCGTTGCGCACCGGATTCGTTCGCGGTGTGATCGTGGAAAACCGCTCGATTGGACAATCGGGCGAGTTCAGCGTCCGGTCAGGCGCAGATGCCGTGTTTCAATTCCGTTCGGACGGTAAGACGTGGATCGAGCGCGAGAATGAGCGGATTCCGGCCTCCAGCCTGCGCGCCGGCGAGTTGCTGGAAGTGGTCAGCGACCGGGATCCGAAGCAGTTATACCCGTTGCACTACGCACGTATGGTTCAGGTGATTTTACAGGTCCGGCCAAGACCGCCGGTCCGTAATGGAATGTACAGATTGTATCGGCCTGGCGCAAGTCCCGTTCCAATCATCGCGAACTTTATTTACGCCGGGGTCATCAAAGAACTATCCGACCAGCGGATGGTCTTGCGCACGAAGTTGGATGGCGACAAGATTATCTATCTCCGCCCGGATACACGTTGCGTGGAACAGGGGTCAGCGGTTGACCCATCCGCGCTCCGTCCGAACACTCTCGTTTCTGTCGAGGGGGGCAAGGACATGAACGATGAGTTGGAGGCCTACCAGGTGGTTTGGGGCCGAATACTCGAGCCCGCCGGGTTGCGGGAATAAAATATGGACGTTCTCTTCCCGAGAGAATAATCGTGGCCCAAAGTAAGAGGGATAACAATGGCTAACGTTCTAATGATGGGACTAGAGGAATCGATCGGTCAGCAGATTGAAAAGATTGCGACCCAGGCAAACCACAGTGTGCGCTGCTCCCCCATGCAGCGTCACCTTGAGAACCGGCCCGACGCGGATCTGGTGTTTGTTTCCGGAGATCAAAAGGATTACATTTCTACGATCTATTCCATCCGGTCCTATCACAACGCGCCGCCGGTGGTCGTAGTCACACGGTTGCCCGAAACGGACGATTGGCTGGACGCTCTTGAAGCGGGAGCAGCGGACTACTGCTCCGCGCCGTTTGAGGCGGTGCAGATCCGGTGGATACTTGACTCGGCATTAGGGCGACCGCGCGCGTTTGCGATGGGGTAACGGCACGGGGCCGATTGACAATCGGCCCGCAAATTTGACAGCCTGCCCTACGGGCGACGGTGGACTCAGTGCAGGGTGCTTCGGAGCCGGGCGGCTTCATCTGAGGTGATCGTGAGAAATGATCCGTGGCGAAGCCCTTTCGGGAAACTTAGCTTGTCCGAGGCGTCAGTCCAATGCACCAGGTCTTTCGATCGAATTACGCCGTAGTGTTGGGGCGTGCGGTAGTGGTCGAAGTAGATCAGATATTCATCGCCCACTTTTATCGCTGACGGCCCTTCATTCCAGGCCTCGGTAAGCGGAGGGCTGATATTCGACCACGGTCCTTCCATGGTCGGCCCTTCCGCGTACTGGATGAACTTTTTGAGCGGCTCTTCACGCTCGTCCTTGAAAATCAGATGGTAACGGCCATTCGCCTCCAGGATCGTTCCGTCGATAACCGGGAATCCGGGATCGAAGAAGATTTTGGGCTCGCTTAGCGCCTCGAAATCGGAAGTGGTAACGAACCAGATCCGATGGTCGCGCGCGTTCGGGATCGTGGGCTTTACTGTGCTAGACCAGATGATCAGCCAACGTTTGCTGTCCTTTTCGTAGTAAGCCTCGGGCGCCCATACGTTGCGGGTATCTGGCTGCTTTGCCATCACGGGCAGCATCTTGTGTTCGGACCACGTCAGCAGATCGGGCGAACTGGCATGCCCCACTACCGGGGGAACGTTCCAGCTCCAGGTCCACACCATGTGAAATCTGCCGTCGGGGCCGCGCGACAGGTGCGGGTCGCGCATCAGTTCCCCGGGCTTACCGACCGCGACGAAAGGCTTGCCGCTGTTTAAAAGTTCCCAGCGATAACCATCGTCGCTGATCGCATAGTAGACGCCATCCTCTCCGTTCCCCTTGAATCCCACGAACAGGTAGCTCCCGGCCGCCTGGATAGCTTGAGTCAGACACAACAGGAGAAGAAGGGATCGGAGCATGCCGTAGAATCATGGTAACTGCAAACGGCTACGTGGCATGCCGGTTGCTTTCGGAAGGAATCATGCGCTGGACACCAGGCGGGACGAGCGATGACATTGAAGACGACCGCGCGGACAGCGGCGGCGGGGGAGGCTTCGGGTTCGGCGGCGGGGGTTTCGGCGGGGTTCATCTGGGCATCGGAGGAACTCTGCTCCTGCTTCTCTTAAGTTACCTGTTCCACACCAATCTGTTCGGCCTGTTTTCCGGTGGCGGCGGGGCGCCGGAGCCGCGGGTTACCCACGAAGCCCGCGATCCTCGGACCAACCCGGCGGCGAATGCTCCGGGCGAGCAGCGCGAGGTGCAGTTCGTGTCCTTCGTCCTCGACGACGTGCAGAAGAATTGGGATAGGACGCTGCAGGCGGAGACGGGCCGGCCGTATCATCACGCCAAACTTGTGCTGTATCGCGATAGCATCCGGTCGGCGTGCGGAATGGCGCAATCCGCCACCGGTCCTTTCTACTGTCCGGGCGATGAAAAGGTCTACCTCGACCTCGCCTTCTTCGACGAGTTGGGCCGGCGGTTTGGCGCGCCTGGAGAATTCGCGCAGGCTTATGTCATAGCGCATGAGATTGGGCATCATGTGCAGAAGCTACTGGGCATCGAACCAAGAGTCCGGCGGGCGCAGGAACAGAATCCCGACGAGCAGAACGCGCTTTCGGTGAAGCTGGAGTTGCAGGCGGATTGCTTTGCCGGAATCTGGGGCAACTCCACCGAACAGCGCAACATCATCGATCAGGCGGATATCGCGGCCGGTTTGCGCGCGGCCTCCGCAGTGGGCGACGACCGGCTGCAAAGAATGTCTACCGGGCATGTGAGCCCGGAATCGTTTACGCACGGGAGTTCGGCCCAGCGCGTTCACTGGTTCCAGCGCGGCCTGCAAACCGGCAAGATTTCGGCTTGCAATACGTTCGCGCAGAATTAGTATCAGGGCTTGAACTTGGTTTCCGTTTTGAACGCCTCGAGCGAGTTATAAACGATGGGGCAGTAGCAGGCCCGATCGATGAACTCCCACATGCGGCTCACGATGGATCCGTTCCCGCGCACCATGTTGGGGAAGCGCTGGCAGATCTCAGGACGGTTTTCGTAGACCAGGCAGGCGTTTCCGTCCAGAAATACGCATCCGCGTTCCGGGGTCCGGGCGAGGATAGTACCTTCTTCCTCACTTTGGGTCGTGTACCTGGCAACGAACTCCGCGGGTTTCAGGCGCATCGATTGTGCGAGCCGCTCGATATCGCGCGGAGCGAGACGAACGGTCGCTACACGGCAGCAGTTCGCGCACACGGTGCAATCGATCTCGTCCTCCACCTTCTCCGCGATGCGGCGGAGAATGCGGTCGGAGTGGTCGCGACTTTTCAGGTGTTTGCGGAAGCGCTCGTTCTCGGGGCGCTTCTTTTCACCGAGCACGCCGATCTGAACGAGGTCTGTCAGCACTCCTTCAGGTTAGCAGTGCCTCGCTACGGCTCCCACGGCACTCCCCTATGCGGATACAATCTCATCGGAGATCTTCGACATGTCTGCTACGCTTACGCGGCGAACGGCTATCGCCGCACTGACCGCCGCTTCTTACCGCCGCCTGCTTGGCGCGAACGACCGTGTGCAGGTCGGATTTATCGGTTACGGCCTGATCGGAAGCCAGCACGTTCACGACTTCAAGAATCAGAAAGACGTCGACCTCGCGGCGATGTGCGATGTCTATCAACCGCGCCTGGAACAGGGGGTTGCCGCGACAGGGCAGGCGGCGAAACCGTATTCGGATTTCCGGAAGATGCTCGACAACAAGGACCTGCAGGCGGTGGTGGTCAGCACGCCCGACCACTGGCACGCCATGATGACGATGATGGCGTGTGCGGCGGGCAAGGATGTCTATGTAGAGAAGCCGCTGACGGTGTTCGTCCAGGAAGGCCGCTGGATGATTGACGTCGCGCGGCGGCATAACCGCGTCGTGCAGGTGGGCACGCAGCAGCGCTCGGGCAAGAACTATCAGAGGGCGAAGCAGCTTCTGCAATCGGGATATATCGGCGAGATCATCAGCGTGCGCGGAGGGTCGTTCCGCAATGTGATGCCAGGTTTCGGCTCACCCGCGGATTCGACCGCTCCAAATGATTTCGACTACGACATGTGGCTGGGCCCGGCTCCGAAGCGCCCATACAACAAGCAGCGTGGGATTTATCATTTCCGTTGGTTCTGGGACTACTCCGGCGGTCAGATGACGAATTTGGGCGCGCATGAGATCGACATTATTCATTGGGTAATGAAAATGAAGGGTCCCACGGCCGTGAGTTCAAGCGGCGGGCGGTTCGCCATCAAGGATCTCGGAGAGACTCCGGACACGCAGGACGCGCTCTATGAATATCCGGGCTTTACTACCGAGTGCTCGTTCCGGGAGGCGAGCGCAGGCAGGCGAGCGGGGGCTGGTCTGGAGTTCTTTGGCACGAAGGGCAGCATGACGGTTTCGCGCACGGGATTTGAGGTATTTCCCGATATGAAGACGGCGCCGGAAAACCTGGTCCCGGCTTTTCAAGGTCCGCATCCCTCGGGCGGCCCGGTCCGGCGCGATGTCAAGCCCGAGCCCTGGGTGGCAGCCATCAAGGAACCGGGTTCTTCCGAAGAACAGTTCGATTTGCACGTCCGCAATTTTCTGGACTGCATCAAGAGCAGGCAGCGGCCGATAGCGGATGTCGAAGGCGGCCATCAGGCGACTACTGCCTGCCATCTGGCGAACATCTCGTTTCGGACGGGACGCAAGATCCGGTGGGACGCGGAGAAAGAGCAGATCACGGGAGACGCGGAAGCGAACGCGATGCTCGTGCGGCCGTATCGCAAGCCGTGGGACGCGGTGTTGCGGGGCCTGCTCGCGTGACCGCAAAAAGAGCATCCACGGACCACATGTAAAGATCGACGGACCGTCTGTAAAGTTTGGTAAAGCAACTCGGATCCGGCCAACGAAGGATGAAAGGGACGCGTCATCCATATGAGCGATCAGAAAAACAAAATAACAAATGGTCGCATTAATAAAGGAGACATAACGAATGCCAACAATTCAACCGATCCAGACGGAAAACGCCGGCGGCCCGACCCGACAGCTTCTCGAAACCGTGAATGCCGAACGAGGCGCTATGTCCAATATGGTTCTAACTATGGCGCACTCGCCTCGAACGCTCGAAAGTTACCTGCAGTTCAATCGCGCGCTGAGCGGCAGCAAACTCGAGCCAAGGCTCCGCGAGCAGATCGCTCTGACTGTCGCGCAGACGAATCATTGCGATTACTCGCTGGCCCAACATACTTCTCTGGCCGGCAGACTCGGCCTGACGATCGGTGAAATCCTGGCAAGCCGCGAAGCCCTCACGGAAGACACCAAAACCAATGTAGTGTTGCAATTTGCCCATGACCTGGTGACCCGAAGTGAAGAATGTTCAATACAGGAACTGCGCGAAGTCGGATATGCGGATTCGGAGATTGTCGAGATCATCGCGCAAGTCGCGCTGAATGTGTTCGAGAACTACCTCAACATCGTCGCGCAGACCGATCTAGACTTCCCGAAAGTCGGGGTCAAGACGAAGGCGGCCTGAAGACGGGCACAAGTTTCACGAACCTGCGAGCAGTGGCGTCCTGCTCGCAGTGCGCGCTAACTGTGAAGCTCCTTGCGTAACGACAGCGAAACGGCAGCAGCTACCTTCTGCAAGGCGACAAGGTCAGCAACCGGTAAAGGCACGATCGCACCATCCACCCCGCCAATGACGTGGGCGGTGTGCTCGTAAGCTATGGAATCGCCTGTGACAAAATGTGTGATCCGCCCGGAACCGGGCGGGCAGTTGGCCAGGGTCACGCTGACCGTCTCAGAGATTGCTTCCGCGCTATCGACCAGATGGACGCCTCCGCCCGAGACCCGCTGGATGACGGAGCGCAACACGGGATAGTGCGTGCAGCCGAGGATCAGCGCATCGAGCTCCGGGCGGTCATCCAGGTAGTGATGCGCGAGAAGTTCCGCTTCCGCGGACTCCGCGAGTCCTTCTTCCACCAGGTGCACGAACATGGGGCATGCGCGGGCCCAGGTCTCAAGCCCGAGCGCTTCGAGCTTGCGCTGGTAGATTCCGCTACGGATAGTCCCGACCGTGCCGATGATGCCTACACGTCCCCCGCGACTGACCGCGCCGGCAGCCGCAACGCCCGGTTCAATGACGCCCCAGACGGGAACCGGCACCTCATCGGCAAGCTGCGGAAGCGACGCCGAGGACGCTGTGTTGCAGGCAATCACAAGAGCGTCGACGCCCTGCTCGAGTAAGAACGAGGCGATGCCGCGAGCGAACGTTTCCACCATTTCACGCGGCTTGCGGCCGTAAGGGACGCGCGCCGTGTCGCCTACATAGAGGAAGTCGTGCCCGGGCATTTTGCGGTGCAGCGCGCGCAGGACGGTGAGTCCGCCGACTCCCGAATCGAAGACGCCGATCAACATCGGGCGAGGCCCCAGATCTTGACACTCAAGAGTTTCGCGAAATGCAGAACGGGAGCGGATCCTTCGAGCGCAATGCCGAGCGGTCCCGCCATGCTGTTCGATGCGATCTCCGCCGCGGCGGGCTGGAGGGGCCAGGGCTCGTGCTGGATGTCGCCGCGCAACAACGCGCCGGCGGGATCGGTAGTGTACAGGCAGTATCGTTCGGTCAGGAAATGTTCCAGCGTCTGTTCGCGCGATCGGACCGCGGGCCCGGTGGGTCGATAGGCAATCTCCAGCGCGGCGGGTTTCGCTCTCCTGTGCGTTCGCCGGCTGGAATAGACGAAATCGCCCCCCTCTAAGCGGCAATGCATCGTCGCGTCGAAATAGGGGAGATGGAAGAACCGGCGCGCGACGCGCACGGCCAGCGGACTCTCGGCATCCAGACTGAAAAAGTAAACTCCCGGCTTTCCGTTCACGGTTACATACGTTCGCACATTCAACTCCAGAGTCTCCGAAAGATGGGGAAGCGCCACTGTCGCGCGAGCGCGTATCCCTGTCATCCGGAACGGAACTACGCCGAGCCATGCCGCGCCATCCCATCGATCCAAATCCATCGCCTCGGGAACCAGCGGGCGCAACACATCCCAGCTGACCGGCCAATGTGCAAACAACAGATCGCGCCATGTCTGCGCCATGATCCAAGGGCGTTGGTTCACATCGACATTAGAGCACGCGGCCCTATAAATCACAGGTCTGTATAATAGTGAAACTCCTTGAGACCTCCACTACTTCCCGCCATCCCAGTGCTCTTCGTCCTTTGCGCGTGCCTATATGGCCAGGACAACTATGAGATTCAAGTGTACGGGTCGGAGACTGTCGCTCCAGGCCGCACTATGGTGGAACTCCACAACAATTTTACGATCTCCGGATCGAAAAAGACGATAGACGGCGTCCTCCCCAGCGAGCACTCCTGGCACGAAACGCTTGAGATCACGCAGGGCGTGAACGCGTGGTTCGAAGTTGGGTTCTACGTCTTCATGAGTGCGAACTCGCGCTATGGCTACCAATGGGTGGGCGACCATATCCGGCCACGCGTGCGGGCGCCGGAAAATTGGAAGTGGCCCGTGGGGGTCAGCCTCTCGACGGAAGTGGGCTATCAGCGCTCGCAGTTTTCGGCGGATACATGGACCTGGGAGATCAGGCCCATCGTCGACAAGAAGCTCGGCAGGTGGTATCTCGCATTCAACCCGGCGTTCGACCGGTCGTTTCACGGCCCCAGCGTTTCGCACGGAGTCTCGTTTTCTCCAAATTTCAAGGCTAGCTATGACGTGACGAAGAAAGTCAGCGCGGGCGTGGAGTACTACGGTTCTCTCGGGCCGGTTACCGGCTTCGATCCGTTGACCGACCAGCAACAGCAGATCATCCCCGCAATCGATGTGGACTTCGGACCAAATTGGGAGTTCAACTTCGGCATGGGCGTCGGCGCGACGCACGGAACCGATCACCTGCTGGTTAAAATGATTTTGGGACGGCGGTTCAACTTCTGGACGGCCAAGAAAGCGATGCCCTAAATCATGGCGAGCGCCCCTCCCCTTAAGCCGAAGGAGCGCCAGTTTCTTCTGCGCATAGTGCAGCCGGGCCTGGCGGGTTTGATGGACGGGTCTGTTTCCACTCTCGCCCCTATTTTCGCCACAGCATTCGCAACGCATCAATCGCGCACAGTTTTTCTGATCGGAGCGGCTTCGGCCGTAGGCGCTGGAATTTCCATGGCATTTTCCGAAGGGCTGTCCGACGACGGGCAACTGACAGGCCGCGGCAAACCCATGGTTCGGGGCCTGGTGACCGGTGGGATGACCTTTATGGGCGGGTTCCTGCATACATTGCCGTTCCTCCTTCCCAGCGTCGATCAAGCGTTGATTCTGGCTTACTTCGTGGTGGGATTGGAGTTGGTCGCGATCGCGTGGATCCGGTACCGGTACTTTGCGACGAATTTCCTGGTCTCTTTTCTACAGGTGGTGGTGGGCGGAGCGCTGGTTTTCCTTGCGGGCGTGCTGATTGGGAGCTCTTAGTGGTGAAACCAATCGGGGGGTGCCCTCATCTCATGCGCAGTGGGATTTCGCTTCATGAGTATTGCGTTGCTGTTCGCGCTGGGCGCATTCGGCGCCATAGAGTCCGGGATTGAGCACGCCCAAAAGCTCTACAACAGTACTGAATTTCGGGCCGCTGCCGAGGAATTGCGCCCCTTGGCGAATGCCAATCCCGCGGCAGGCGGGCTCCTGGGTCAGAGCTATTACATGCTAGGGGAGTATAAGAAGGCCACGGAGGCGTTCGAAAGGGCTATCGCTCTGGATCCGTCCCGCGCCGATTACTATCACTGGCTTGGGCGTGCTTACGGGCGCCGTGCGGAAACTTCCATGCCGCCTATGTCGATCAGCTATGCCAACAAGGCAAAGAGCAATTTCGAAAAAGCGATTCAGCTTGACCCGCGGAATCTGGAAGCCGTGAGCGATCTCCTGGAATACTACCTGCAGGCGCCGGGATTCATGGGCGGCGGCTTCGATAAAGCCGAAAGGATGGCGAAGATCATCGCCGAATACGACGCGGCCGAAGGCAACTTTGCACGAGCCCGTATCGCGGAAGAGCGCAAAGATTACAGCAATGCAGAGGCGCTGTTGAGGCGCGCGATTACGTTAGCTCCGCACCAAGTGGGACGCATGCTGGATCTCGCGAAACTGCTCGCGAAGCAAGGCCGCTTCGAAGAAAGCGACTCGGTATTCGCGGAGGCGCAGCGTATAGAGCCGGGCGCGCCGAAGATCCTCTTTGTGCAAGCTTCCACCTACATCAAGTGCAACCGCAGGAAAGAGGAAGCGCGGCAGTTGCTCACGCGATATCTGGCCTCGAGCATCTCTCCGGACGACCCGGCCAAATCCGAAGCGCGCAAGCTGTTGAAACAGGTCTCCGGAAGCTAACCTCGGTTAATGCAACTCGGCGAAGCCTTCCATTTCAGCGTCCAGGCGCTGCGCTCGAATCCGGTTCGCTCCCTGCTCACCGGTTTGGGAATGGTGATCGGAACGGCTTCCGTCATCCTTGTCGTCACCATCTCGCTCACCAGCCAGGAGTACATCCTGGAGCAGATTGAAGGCGTGGGCTCGAACATGGTGTTCGCGCAATACGAGATCGGCAGCCAGCAAACCAACGCGCTGGTAGACGCCGATTTCATCAAAATGGGGGATGTGGAGGCCGTGCGAGAGCAGTTGGCCGACCGCATCAAAGCCGCCGCGCCCATCATGACGAACTTCGACCGCATGGTGATCCAGGGAAAAGAACAGGACGTGCTGATCGCGGGCTCGGACCAATACTACCTGCCGGTGCGAAACCTGGTAGTGCCCGCCGGCCGCTTCTTGGATGGCAGTGACGTGGCGCTCCGGGAGAAGGTCGCGCTGTTGACGGACAAGTTGGCGATTCGCCTATACGGCGGCCAGCAACAGGCCGTTGGGCGGATCATCAAAATACACGGGTTGCAGTTTACCGTGATCGGAACATTCAAGGAACGGGTGTCCAGCTTCGGACAGTCCGAACTGAACGATGAAACGATCCTGATTCCCATCACGGTGCAGAAGTACTTCGCCCGCGTCGAGCGGATCGATCCCCTGTACGTGCAAGCGCGCACGCCGGAGGACGTTCAACCGGTGACGGAGGCGGTCACCAAGGTTCTCGAAAGCCGGCACCGGGCGGGCGCCAATTACAAAGTGGAAAATCTGTCGGCGATCCTTTCAGCGGCTAAGAGCATTTCGCTGGTGATGAGCCTGGTATTGCTGCTGGTATCGGCGATCGCGCTGGTGATCTCCGGGATCGGGATCATGAACATCATGCTGGTGACGGTGACTGAGCGGACGCGCGAGATCGGGCTCCGCATGGCGGTGGGCGCGTCGCGCAAGGAGATCCAGCTGCAGTTCCTGACGGAGGCCATCATGCTCAGCGTGGGCGGCGGCGCGCTGGGAATCATGGCGGGAACCGCACTGCCTCTGAGCGTCCAGTACTTCGTGGAAGGGATCCGGATTCCCATTTCGTTTTCGTCCATCATGATCGCCTTCAGTGTTTCGTGCGGGGTAGGTCTAATCTTCGGGATGCTGCCCGCGAACCGGGCTTCGAAGCTGAACCCCACAGAAGCCTTACGATACGAGTAGTCATATGTACAGGCTATTGTTGTTCACGCTCATTGCATGTTCCCTGCGCGCGGAGACGCATACATTTACTCTCGCGGAAGCGGTCTCACGGGCCGTGGCGCAAAACCCCGATCTCGCGATGGCGCGGCTTGACGAGCAGAAATCGAAACAGGCAGCGCGCATCGCGCGCGATCCGTTCTCACCCAAAGTCTTCGCGGGCAGCGGATTGGCGTACAGCAGCGGGTTTCCGCTCAGCATTGAGGGCGCGGTGCCGAGCGTCGTGCAGACGAGGGCGTCGCAATTCCTATTCAACCGCCAGCAAACGTACGTGGCTGCGCAGGCGCGCGAAAACGCCCGGGGCACGGGATTCATAACTGCTTCGAAACGCGACGAGATCGCTTACCGCACGGCTTCTCTCTATCTGGACGCCGACCGCGCAGCGCGGCTGAGCGGGATGGCTTCCAAGCAGGTGGAAAGCCTCGATAAAGTCGTCGGAACCGTTCGGCTCCGGGTGCAGGAAGGCCGTGAGCTGCCGATCGAAGAGAAGAGAGTGAACCTGGAATTGCAGCGGGCGCGCCAGCGGATGCAGGCGCTTATGGAAGAGCAGGATTACACCGAACGATCTCTTGCGGTTGTTCTGGGATATGGAGCCGACGACAGGGCGACTCCGGTTTCCGGCGAGCGCCAACCTCCGGAGATGCCGGTCAGCGAGGAAGCCGCGGTCGGGAAGGCGCTCGCGTCCAGCAAGGAACTCAAGCGGCTGGAATCCGCGATGGTCGCGAAAGGCTTGGACATCAAGGCCCAGAAAGCCGCGCGATTGCCCCGAGCCGATCTGGTTGCGGAGTACGCGCTGCTGGCGCGGTACAACAATTACGACAAGTTCTTCAAAGCGTTTCAACAGAACAACGCCCAGATCGGCGTCTCACTCCAGATCCCGCTGGTGGCGGGCCCCGGCGTGACCGCGGCCGTGGCGCAGGCCGAGATAGAGAACTCCCACTTGCGGATCGAAATGGAAGCCGCCCGGAACCGGATTACGCTCGACATCCACCAGAGTTTCCAGGACATTCGCAAAGCAGAGACTTCGCGCGACGTGAGCCGCGTGGATCTCGACCTGGCCCGGGAAAGCCTGTCCATTCTGCTTGCTCAAATGGGAGAAGGACGCGCGTCCTTGCGGCAGGTAGAGGAAGCCCGGTTCCAGGAAGACGAGAAGTGGATCGCCTTCTATGACGCGCAGTTCGCGAGTGAGAAGGCGCGGCTGAATCTTCTGCGCGAAACAGGAGACTTACTGGCGAGCCTGCAGTAGCGCGGGGCCTTCGTCTACCGCAACGCTCGGCCGCTCGCCTTCGGATGCAAGCAGAGCGCGCCACTTGAGCTGGTGCAGCATGTTCGATTCGGTGGGGGAGAAGCGGAATTCTTTCCCGGTGAGATCTCTCCGGGTGTGGAAAGAACGGGCGACGCCCTCATGCGCGTGATGCTGCGTGCCGGTGAATATGTGGTAAAGCTCATGCGCGAGCACGCGGCCAAGCGCCCTCCCGTAAATGCTCTCCCGTTTCTCTTCGTCCTTCGAGACTACTTCGTTTGAGATGTAGTGACGGATCCGGTCGCATTCGACGTCGCTGAAGGGAAGAACACGCCCATCGGAAACCTGAGTCGACGCGAGCGCCACGCCGCCGATGGAGGGACCGAGTTCGCTATCCAGGGCAGGGTTACGCATCTGGCACGATCCCTTGAACTTCACGACTACAAGATCCTGAAAAGACTCGTCATCCTTGCGGTTGTTGAGCATCCGCCAATCAAGTTGAAGACCGGACGGTTTGAGAATCGCCGACACCTCCTCCTTCATCTCCGAAATGGAGGTAACGGACGGTTCGTTCTCAAAATCCAGAAAGATAGCGATCTGGGGGACACCGGCGGCATGCGCGAGTGTGGTGAATGCAAGCGCGACAAACGTGGTCTTAAACATCTTCAGCCTCTTACTCAACCCGGAGAGTTGGCTCGTCACTCTACAGAGAGTGCCAAAATAAGTATACACACGCAGCGAGTATGCAAGTGTGTCTCTAAAGTGTTACTCCGGACCTTGTGCTCACTGGATCGTTTCACCTGCTGATTCTGTTCGACGTAGCCGAGGCTATCCGGCTCGACGATGTGCGTGGGCGGCTGGGCGTGCCATCTACCGCGCGTGCTCCCAGCTTTTCCCGGCCTGTGCCCGAATATGTACGTTTCGAACGCCCCCCAGTGATCGAGACGCTGCCGCCGATTCCGTTCAATGGCAGACAGACAATGGAGGGGCGTCTGAAATACTACGACTACGGCGTAGTAAGCGTGGAGCTGGAACTTGCGTTCGAGTGCGACTGGACCGAACTGGTGCTGCAATCGAGCTGGTGGATCGCAAACACGGAGGTGGAACAACGCGCCGGTGAGATCCTTCGTCCGAGACTGGAACGGAATGCCTCCGCGTTGGTGAAGCCTTACGCGGAATGGCTGAACGAGGATTATTACATCATCAGCCTGCGGAGCGAGCATTCCGCGGCGGAGATCCTGGCGGAGCACGGAGCGGAGATCGCGCAGATTGTACGCGGAGAATCGGCGCCGCTTTCGGAGGACGAACAGCGGGAGATTCTGCAATCGAAAGTTTCCTACTACCCGACCGATCTGCTTGTCGTAGGATGGACGGCCGCGTTCGTTATGGATACCCCCGCCGGTTCGCAGCCGACCATGCAGCTGCTGGAATACGCAAACACGCAGCTTCTTGAATACCGGCACTACGATGAACTGCTCACGCGCGTGCTGGAGGAAGTTTACGCCTCGCTGGAGCGTGGCAGCGGCTTTCTGCGGCGCTGGAGCATGGCGAGAAAAGCCGAAGAGTTGAACACCATCCGGCTGGACGTGATGGAGCTGGCCGAGCGCACGGATAACGCAATCAAGTTCTTGAGCGACATGTTCTATGCGCGCGTTTATCGTCTCGCGGCAGCTCGCGTGGGGGTTCCGGACTACCGGATTCTCGTGGAAGACAAGCTGAAAACCGCGGGGGAACTATATCAGTTCATGGTGAACCAGTTTCACCAGGCGCGCGGGTTCGTGCTCGAAGTTCTGGTGGTGGTGATCCTGATGATTGAGATTGTGTTTTTGTTTCGGGGGAAGGGATAGCGAGTGTCCCTCCCGCCTTACTTCGTTATGCTGGCGAGGAAGTAGCCGGGACGCGTGCGCGCTGAATACTCGGGGCGATCCAGCCGGACTTCGATCTCGTGGAAGCCGCCCTCCTTCGTATTGTTCGGCCTGTAACTGATCATGTACTGGCTATGGATCTCTCGGCTGATGGCCTCTATGGCGTCCTCCAAGCCGCGCTGCTTCATAAAAGAATACTCCGTACCGCCAGTCTGTTGGGTGAGAAGAGTAGCTGTGTTATCGACGAAAATCCCTTTCACATCCTTGTAGATCTCTTTGCCGAGCGGTACGAACTCAACGCGGCCCCCCGCCCCGGTCTTGTGCTCGATGGCGAGCGGTGTGCTGGGCTGACCGCCCGGGAGATTGTAGGCGGTGGCCGGCAAGGGATCGGGACGCGGCGGCTGCGGCTTGCTGGTGAGACTGGTAACCATGTGAGAGATGTTTACGGTATAAATCGTGACGTTCGCCAATTGCGCGCCGACCAGCGTTTCCTTCAGGCGCGATTCGCTTCCCTGGTCGTGTGTTTCGCTGATGAGCAGGATGATGCGGCGACGCGAGGCGGGGCGGCCGCGCAGCATAAACGTACCTTTATCCACCGCGTCGATCATGCGGGCCATACTTGTTCCCGCATGAATCTTCTTCACGGCGTCCGTGATTTTCGTGTCGTCGTTGGTGAACGCCTGCATCTCGCGGATGCGGCTATCGAACGCGAGCACGGCGGCTTCACCGTTCTCCCCAACTACCTGGGGGCCCACGAGGCTGCCGGCCCGCTGGATCTGCTTGAGAACGGCTTCCGTGGAATCCGTGCATTGAATGGCAACCACGAGAGAAATCGGTTGAAATGCAACATCGACGTTGATATCCTGCTCTTTGCCGTTATCGAACAGCCGGAACTGGTTCGGCTGCAAGCCATCGACCAGCGCGCCGGATCGATCGGTAACGGTGGTGGGCGCTTGCACAAAACTGACGGATGTTCGCTCGATCAAAACGTCGGGCTGGGTCTCGGCCGTGTTCGGAGGATTCGGAGCGGGCGGCGGTGTAGTGCTCTGTTGGGCCACTAATCCACAGCAAACCAGCGAAGCGCCGGCAAACAGTTTACGATTCATTTATGCTCCGTGTTGCCGTCCAGCAAGTCTACGATGTGCGGCACTAGATCCACGATAGCATCGAGAGATTCGACGGCGCCCCGCGGGGAACCAGGCAGGTTTACGATCAGGACCCGCCCGCGGGAGCCCGCGAGCGCGCGGGACAGCGGCGCGGTCCTGACGGATTTACGTCCCTCCGCCCGCATTACTTCGCCCAAACCTGGGATCTCCCGTTCAATGACATCGCGTGTCGCCTCCGGCGTTACATCCCGTAAAGCAATCCCGGTGCCACCCGTCGTGAAAATCGCGGAAACGGAGCCTGTGCTCGCAAGTTCAACCAGAATATGGGCGATCCCGTCGCGATCGTCGGCCACTGCCCTCGTCGCTGTGACCTGATAGCCCAGTTGTTCCAGGCGAAAGCGCACCGCGGGTCCGGAGCGGTCCTCACGCGTGCCGGCCGATACGGAATCGCTGACGGTGACGACGGCCGCTTCGATCATCGCCGGTAGTCGCCGCCCTTCCCACCCGTCTTCTCCAGGAGATACACGTCCTGGATCTCGATTGCCTTGTCGAGCGCTTTGGTCATGTCATAGACAGTGAGTGCGGCGACGGTAACGGCGGTGAGTGCCTCCATTTCGACACCGGTTTGCGCGTTGGTGGACGCGGTGGCGGTGATGCGGATGCCGCCTTCTTCCTGGGTCACTTCGATATCGGCGTGGGAAAGGGGCAGAGGATGGCAGAGCGGGATCAGCTCGGACGTCTTCTTGGCGGCCATGATCCCGGCGATGCGCGCGATCTCAAGCGGGTTGCCTTTTGGGTTGCGCTCCAGGTTCCGAACGATTTCCGGGTTCATTTTCACAAAAGCGTGGGCGCGGGCGAACCGGCGGGTTTCCGCTTTGCCCGAGACGTCCACCATGCGCGGCGTGCCGGAGGGGTCGTAGTGGGAAAGTTTGCTCACCGTCTCGACGTTACCAGAAACGGTCACCCGAACAATACCCGAGCACCCTGCTGCAGCACGGCTGCTCCCGCAATGCCAGTGACGGCCGGCCGCCACTTTCCGTGGATCGCATGGTAGCCAAGGTACAGGAAACACCCCCCGGCGACCGCCAGCGGGTAATTGGTCCATGCGGACCCCAAGTGCGGCGTAAGCCGGATACCCGCTGCGCCTCCCACCAGCGTCGCCGCTTCCACCGCCACGCACCACGCGAAGGCAGTACCTCGCGATCTCGTGGAAGCCCTCAAAATTGCCCCCAGCGCCAGGCCTTCGGGTATTTTGTGCAGCATCACTGCCACCGGAAAGGCGATCCGCACTCCCGCCGACACGCCGTGTTCGGCTCCCACCAGGCCCCAGCCATCCAGAAATGCGTGCGCCGACGCGGCAAAAACCAGAGGAACCGTGAAACCATGCAGGGCCGAGGAACAGTCACTATGATTGTGGTCGTGCGAACAGGATGGGCACACCGCGAACACGTACCGGTCCAGCAGTAAAAGCAGCAAGTAACCGGCGGCGAAGACCGGAAGGCCGCGCAACCATCCTATCTCCCCGGCAAGTTCCGGCAGCAAGCCGAAAAGCGAAACTCCCAGTAGGATGCCGCCGCTGAAGGGAATGGCCACGCGGGCGGCGCGTGGAATGGAGTTAAGATACAGGCCGGGAACCGCTCCCGCCACGGCGACCGCGAAGGCGGCTGCCGGCAAAATGAGCGTTCCATCGGGCAAACGTAAGTTCAAGCTTCTACTCTCACATATGCTACAGTTTCAAATGGAATTACGGTTCCGTAATTCGGTCTACATCTCTATATGATCAAAGTCGAAGGCCTAACCAAGCGATACGCACGCAACGTCGCTGTCGACAACATCTCCTTTGAAGTCGGGAAGGGGGAGATCGTCGGGTTTCTCGGACCCAACGGCGCGGGCAAGACCACGACGATGCGCATCCTGACGTGCTTCCTGCCGCCCACTACGGGCAAGGCCTCCGTGGCCGGGTTCGACACGCTCGAGCAGCCCATGGAGGTGAAAAAGCGCATCGGATATCTTCCCGAGAATCCGCCCGTTTATCCGGAGATGGAAGTCCGGGAGTATCTGACCTTCGTCGGCAAACTCAAGGGACTCACGTCGAAGGATGTGCCCGGCCGCGTCGAGGAAGCCATGAAGCGCTGTGCGATTCTGGACGTAAAGAGCAAGCTGATCGGCAAGCTCTCGAAAGGCTACCGGCAGCGTGTGGGACTCGCACAGGCGATCCTGCACAACCCCGATGTCCTGATCCTCGATGAACCCACTTCGGGTCTCGATCCGAAGCAGATCATCGAAGCGCGCGAGCTGATTGCGAGCCTGGCGGGCGATCACACCATCATCCTGAGCACGCACATCCTTACGGAAATCGAGCAGTCCTGCGATAAGGTCATCATCATCGATAAAGGCAAACTCAAGGCCACGGATTCGGTCGCGAACTTGAAAAAGCTGCTGCACGGGACCGAGGTTCATGTCGAGATCCAGACCCCGGCGCCTTCGGCCGAGATCCGGCAAACGCTGGAACAGATTCCGGGCGTGAGCCGTGTAGTCCTGAGCAACGCCGCCGACGAGCGGCATTATTTCGAGGTAGAAAGCTTGGAAAGCCAGAACGTGCGGGCGGAGATCGCGCGCGCCGTGGTGCACGCGGGATGGAACCTGAACGAGCTTCGTCCGAAAGGCGCAAGCCTGGAAGACGTGTTCCTGCAACTCACCGCTTCCGAACAAAAAACCTCCGTGGAGACAGTTAGCCAATGAAGAACGTTCTGATCATCGCGGACAAGGAAATCAAGACTTATTTCACCTCGCCAATCGCTTATCTGTTGATGGCGATCTTCGGGCTCATCTTCGGATATTTCATGTTCAGCGCCACCGCATTCTTCGTCATGCGCAGCATGGAGATGCAGATGCAAGGCGGCAGCCAACCAATGAACGTCAATGACTTCGTTATCGGCCCGCTGCTCGGTAACGCCAGCGTCGTGGGGCTGTTCCTGATCCCGATGATTTCGATGCGCCTGTTCGCCGAAGAAAAGCGGCAGGGCACCATGGAACTGCTGATGACCTCGCCCGTGCGCGACTACGAAATTGTACTGGGCAAGTGGCTGGGCGCCATGTTCATGTACATCTGTGTGATCGGCATTTCGCTGCTCAACGTCGCGATCCTGTTCGCTTATGGCAAACCCGACTGGCATCCGATCGCCGCCGGGTATCTCGGGCTGATACTGCAGGGCGGATGTCTGCTCGCCATCGGAACGTTCATTTCAACTACGACACGCAACCAGATTATCGCCGGCGGCGCCACCTTCGCCGTCTGCCTGCTGCTCTGGGTTCTGGATTGGGTAAGTTCTTATGAGCAGGCGGCATGGGCCAAGGTGGTCGCTTACTGTTCCGTGCTCACGCACTTCGAGCCGTTCTCGAAGGGCGTGATCGATTCGAAAGACGTAATCTTCTATCTCACTATGATTTTCTTAGGGCTTTTCCTGACTGCGCGGTCGATGGAATCGCTGCGGTGGAGGTCGTAATATGGCTTCTTCCGAGTTTCTGAAAGCAAGACAGACACGCTACGGGGCTTACCTCGCGGTGTATGTTCTGGTGATCGTCGCGATCCTGGCCGCCACGAACTGGCTGGCCAATCAGCACAACAAATCGTTCGATACCACGGCCAACAAGCGGTACACGCTTTCCGATCAGACCAAGAAGGTTGTCGGGAATCTGAAGACGGACGTCCGGGTCCAGTACTTCGACAAGACGAGCAGCTTCGAGCGGGCGAAAGCGCTGCTCGACCGCTACGCCAATCTTTCGAACAAGCTGCACGTGGATTACATCGATCCGGACAAGAAGCCGGACCTGGCGCGCGCCGCGGGCATCCGCACTTACGGCAGCATCGTGGTGCAGAACGGGCTGAAGAAGCAGGATGCCAAGAGCCTTTCTGAGGAAGAAGTGACAGGGGCGCTGATCCGGACCTTGAAGAGCGGCGACCGCACAGCCTGCTTTGTAACCGGTTCGGGAGAGCTCGGCATTGATGATACGGACCGTGGCGGCCTTTCGGCGTTCAAAACGTCGCTTGAAAAAAACAATTTCAAAACCAAGACGCTTTCGCTGCTCGAAAAACCAGAGATTCCTGCGGACTGCTCCGTACTGATAGTTCCCGGGCCGAAGCGCGATTACATACAGCCTGAAGTGGATGCCATCAAGAAGTTTCTGGATGCCGGTGGGAAAGCCTTGTTCATGATCGATCCCCCCATCGACTTCGGACATGGCGACGCGAACAGCGGAAGTCCCGCCCTCGTGAAGCTGCTGGAGGGCTACGGCGTCAATTTGAATAACGATCTGGTGATCGATGCGAGCGGAGTCGGACAGTTCTTCGGCTTCAATGAAGCCTCGCCGATTGTGGCGAAATACTCTGCGAACCCGATCGTCGCCACCATGAAAGGCAACGCTACGGTGTTCCCGCTCGCGCGCAGCATCGACGTGAAATCGGGAGCCGAGAAGCTGTTTGAAACCTCCGAAAACAGCTTTTCCACCACGAACCTCAAGCCGCCAATTAAGATCGACCCCGCGAAGGACAAGAAGGGTCCGTTCACGCTGGGCGCCGCCGATACGATTGCGGGCAAGGGTCGGATTGTTGTGGTCGGGAGTTCGAGCGCTGCCGCCAACCAGGTCTTCGGCATCGGGCAGATCGGCAACCGCGACCTGTTCCTGAACATGATGAACTGGCTCACGGCGGATGAGGATCTGATCTCCATACGTCCCAAAGACCCGGAAGACCGCCGCATCTCCATGACCCGCAGCCAGATGAGCCTGCTGTTCTACACGAGCGTGGTATTCATTCCTATGATTGTGATAGGCTCCGGCGTAGCGGTCTGGTGGCGTAGGAGATAACCATGCCGAGCAAAGGACTGCTGGCCGCGGTGGTTGTGCTGGCGGCCCTGGGCGGGGCCGTCTACTGGTCGAACAAGACTGCGGCCAAGGAGTCGACCAAACCGGCCGCGGACGCACCGCCCAAGATACTCACGATCGCCGACGACCAGTTCAAGGAAATCAAGCTGGCGAAGAAGGACGCGCCGCCGACGGTGCTGTCCAAAGCTTCGGGAACCTGGCAGATCACGCAGCACGATGGCGCTACAACACCGATGGCCGCGGATCAGGATGCCGCCGGCGGGGTCGTTTCGTCACTCGCGAATCTGACCTCCGACCGGCTCATCGACGACAAGCCATCGAGCTTGGCTTCCTATGGCCTGCAGACGCCCAGCGAGGAAATTGTCATCACGAAGAAAGATGGCAAGACGGACACGCTGCTGCTGGGTGACGACAGCCCCACGGCGTCCGGCACGTACGCCAAGCTGGCCAACGATCCACGCGTGTTCACCATCGCCTCGTTCGTAAAGACCGGCCTGGACAAGACGGCGAAGGATTTGCGCGACAAGCGCTTGCTGACGTTCAACTCCGATAAGCTGACCGGCGTGGCTATAACCGCCAAGGGCCAGACGGTGGAATTCGGCAAGAACGGCCAGAATGAGTGGCAGATCGTCAAGCCGAAACCGATGCGCGCTGATGGTTCGCAGGTGGACGAACTGGTCCGCAAACTGAAGGACGCGAAGATGGACACCTCCGTCTCGTCCGAGGATGCGAAGAAGGCGCAGACCGCGTTCGCTTCCGGCGCGAGGGTGGCAACAGTCGCGACCAGCGACGCCGGCGGCACCCAGACGCTTGAAATCCGGAAGGACAAAGACAAGACCTACTACGCGAA
This sequence comes from Bryobacterales bacterium, assembly GCA_025462965.1. Taxonomy (GTDB): domain Bacteria; phylum Acidobacteriota; class Terriglobia; order Bryobacterales; family Bryobacteraceae; genus JALYXI01. Next base: position 2,446 of record JAOAPQ010000141.1, on the reverse strand, counting down.
GAGTTCGGCGGTGGAAGGTATCTACAAATCGACAGCCGAACTGGGCGATTCCCTCGATAAGAGCGCTGACGATTTCCGGAACAAGAAGCTTTTCGACTTCGGATTTACCGATCCCACGAAGGTCGAGGTCGGCAGCGCGAGCTATCAGAAGTCTGGCGACAAATGGATGTCTGGCGCATCGCAGATGGATTCGGCGAGCGCACAGAACGTCATCGACAAGCTCCGCGATTTGGCCGCGACGAAGTTCGTCGATAAGAGCGCGGGTGACCCGTTCCTGGTGGTCAGCGTCACCTCCGGTGATGGCAAGCGCCTCGAGAAGATCAACATCGCCAAGCAGGGAGACAATTACTTCGCCACCCGCGACGGCGAGGCGAGCGTCTATCAACTGGATGCCAAGGCGGTTGACGACCTTCAGAAAGCCGCGGCCTCGGTCAAGCCGTACACACCGCCGAAGACACCGGCTAAAAAGTGAGCCTTCCGTGAGCGCGCTTCTCACGGATCTCTATGAGCTCACCATGGCGGCCGGGTACTTCGAAACCGGCAAGAAGGAGGAGCGCGCGACCTTTGAGCTTTCGGTAAGAAGGCTCCCGAAGGATCGCAACTTCATAGTGGTCGCAGGCCTTCCACAGGCAGTCGATTACCTCCTGAATCTGAAGTTCGAAGCTGGTGAAATCGACTACCTGCGCGGTTTGCCGCAATTCCGCAACGCGTCACCCGAGTTTTTCGACTACCTGCGCGGCTTCCGGTTCACCGGCGATTTGTTCGCGGTCCCGGAGGGCACGCCGCTCTTTACGGGCGAGCCGATCCTAACCATCCGGGCGCCGATAATTGAGGCGCAGATTCCGGAAACGTATCTTCTCTCTTCGGTCACCTTCCAATCGCTCGTTGCGACCAAGGCGGCTCGCATGGTTGAGGTCAGCGGGGGCCGCGACGTGGTGGAATTCGGAACGCGCCGTGCGCATACGCCGGAAGCCGGTGTGCTGGGCGCGCGGGCGGCGTTCGTCGGCGGCTGCGCGGGTACCAGCAACACGCTCGCCGGCTACCGATTCGGCATTCCGGTGGTAGGCACGGCCGCGCATTCCTGGGTGATGTCCTTTTCGAGCGAGACGGAATCCTTTCGCCGAATGCAGAAGCTGATGGGTAAGCAAAGCGTTCACCTGGTCGATACGTACGACACGTTGGAGGGTACCCGCAAAGCGATCGAGCTGGGACAGCCATTCTGGGGCATCCGTCTCGATAGCGGCGATTTCCTGTCGCTCTCGAAACAGGCACGCGCCATGTTGGACGCCGCCGGCTTGCAGCAGGCGAAAATTATGGTGAGCGGCGATCTGGATGAATACAGAATTCGCGAGCTCGTGAAGGACGGCGCCCCGATTGACGCTTTCGGGGTCGGAACGGAGCTTGCCACGTCGGGAGATGCGCCGTCCATGGGCGCCATCTACAAAATGGTGGAGATCGAGAACAATAGCGGGACGCAGCCGCTGAAGCGTTTCACGGCGAAGCGAAGCGCGGACAAGGCATCCGTACCTGGCGCGAAGCAGATCTTCCGCTTCGAAGATCACGACCTGCTCGCGCTTTCTGGCGAGTGTGCCGGCGGGGCGAAGGCGCTGCAGCAGCCCGTGATTCTGGGCGGCAAGTTGATCCAGCCGTTGCCGGGTGTACGACAGGCGCGTGAGCGCGCCGCGACCATGCTGGCGGAGCTCCCGGCTGACGTGCGATCTCTTGAGCGAAACGACAGCTTCCCCGTGCACCAGAGCGCGGCGCTCGCGGCGCTCGTGAAGCAAATAGGGAAGAGTTAACCCATGAAACAGATCTTTTTCGATATCGATACGCAGATCGATTTCATGTTCCCCAGCGGAGCGCTTTACGTGCCCGGAGCGGAGAAGATATTACCGGCGATAGCGCGGCTCAACCGCTACGCCGTGGAACACGGAATCGCGCTGGTATCGACTGCCTGTGCACACGTGGAAGACGATCCGGAGTTCCGGACGTGGGGAGCTCATTGCGTCGTGGGGACGGTGGGCCAGCAGAAGCCCTGCTCAACCATGGTGGGGCAGACGATTCTGGAGAAACAGCACGTGGATATGTTCACCAGCCCGCGCCTGCCGGGTTTGCTCCAGGAGCTCGCCGCCGATGAATATGTCGTATACGGCGTGGTGACGGAAGTCTGTGTAAAGTTCGCGGCCGAGGGATTGCTGGCGACGGGTAAACCGGTGACGATCGTGACTGACGCTATTCAGGCGTTTGACCCTGCCACGGCTGAAGCCTTCCTGCGCGACTTTGGCAAGCTTGCACGGTTAGCCGAGCTCTGCAAATAGCCCCTCAAGGCAGCGAAACGTTCTGCGTGGAAGCCGAAGCCTTCGGATCGATGTAGACCGGCTTCTCCACCAGCGGCTGTCCTCCCTTTAATACACGGATCACCTGGCGGCCGGGTTGGACTCCAGCC
>JAOAPQ010000086.1 GCA_025462965.1 Bryobacterales bacterium | reverse complement strand
TTGAGCGCGGTGCGCTTGCCATTCTCGAGCAGGAAGAAGAGGGACGTCTTCTCGTCCACATGGACCTGCGCGTGGTAGCCGGCGGCTTCGAGCTCCTTGTTGCGCTCGCGAAGCTTGCGGTTCAGCTCCGGCGCGGCGTCGATGGCGCGTTCAATCATGGGCGCGGCGAGCTTGCGGACGGAAGGCGACATCGGGTCGATCTGAATTACCTCGTAGGAGTTGAGGATGGTTTTCAGGAGGGCGCCAAAACTTTGACCGAAGTTGCGGTCCGGCTGGTAAGCGGCCCTAACGATGTCCATGACGTCGTCGGCAAACGGGAGGCCGGCCATACCCGCGCGGAGTTCTTCGAGTGGTAAAGCGCCGAGCGCGATGTTTCCGACGGGCCGGTTGGGCTCCCCCGATGCGGGCACTTCGAGGCGCGAAGGCTTGTGGTTCGAATCGAATACCCACGCGTGGTTGATTTCGGCGAAATCGTGATCCTCAGTGGCGAGCCAGAAGACGGGGACGGCAGGGATGCCATCGGCGCTCAGTTCGCGGGCAAGTTTCACGGCAGTTAGCGCTTTGTAGATGGTATAGGCGGGACCGGAGAACAGGCCCACCTGCTGCCCGGTCACGACGGCCACCGTGCCGGGCTGGGCCAGCTTGTCGAGTTGCGCGCTGGGGCCGTTGAGTTCGGTGAGGGCTGCTACCAGGGCGGCACGGCGATCGTCGGGAAGGTCGACCTGTGCGGCTGCTTCGCTGTAGGAACTCGCGAAGGAATAGAAGCGGCTCGTTCGATCGGGGTGGTACATCAAATCCGCAAACAGGCGGCTCACGCCCGGGAGATCAGTCTGGCGGATACAGGTACACTCCATGAGTCGATTCAGGGTAGCAGATGATGGAAAGCAATCGGAAGGTGCGGAAAAGATCAGTGCGGAGGGCTGCTAAGCTCCGGTAAAGATCATGACGCCCGCTTTTTGGGCCGCCCTTTGTAATTTTCCGTCGAGCGTCGCCAATGGGGCACTGTGACGGATTGACAGTTCCAGATACGCGGCATCATAAGCGGAAAGGGAATATTGACGCGCGAGAGGTAGAACCTTGCTCACATTGTCTCCCACAGGCTGAACGTCCTGAACCAGAGAAAGATTCTCCAGGAACGTGGTGAAGCGGCGAATTTCGGGTTGCCGGAGGCGCTTGCCGCGCTCCCCAACCAAGACCGCGTTCGCGACCTCCAATCCCCATACGGCGGGGACGAGGATGGCCTGCCCCTCAAGGGCGACAAGAACGCCATCCGCATAGTCGCTGGCTTCATCCGGAAAACACCATGCCAGGGCTACGGAGGCATCAAGGACAACACTCTTCAAAAGCGTCGACCTTCATTGACCATTTCGCGGACGCTCATCTTGCCGGGCTTCACGCGCTTGCGCAGTTCCCGCATCCCTTCTACAATTTCCTGATGAGACAGCCTGGCCCGGGTTTCCGCGACAGGGGCCAGCACAGCTGCGGGAATTCCGTGCCGTGTGATGGTGATTTTCTCGCCTTTCGCCACCCGGTCCAGCAGAGCTGCCAGATGGGTTTTCGCCTCGAACGCGCCTATGGTTTCCATGTTGGCCTTCTTTAACTAGTTTAAACTAGTCTGATTTTCGCGCACCTCCTCCCATCATTCATGCCGGAGCGCCGCCATTGGACCCAACACCATAGGGTCGTTCGGCCTGATTGTCGTTCTGTTCCAGAATTAAGCTGATATGGGGATTAAGTGAACACGTTTCGAATCGCACTCGCCAATATCCGGTTCCCGGCCACTCCCGAGGAGTCGGTCGCGTTGGCCGAACAAGCCATCGCTCAAGCGTCCCTCGAGCGTGCCGGTCTCATCTGCTTTCCGGAATGCTTCACCCCCGGCTACCGCGGAATGGGAAAATCGGTGCCGCCCCCCGACCCTGCGTTCCTCGAACGCGCCTGGTCCGCGATTGCAGCCGCCGCCGCGAAGGCAAGCCTCGCGGTCGTTCTCGGCACCGAACGAGTCGTCGACGACGCGCTCTTAATCACCGCACTGGTCATCAATCGAGACGGAACAGTCGCCGGTTTCCAGGACAAAGTCCAGCTCGACCCCTCTGAGGAGGTCATCTATTCGCCCGGTTCCGGGCGACGGGTCTTCCAAACCGGTCCTCTGACGTTTGGTATCGCAATCTGCCATGAAGGCTGGCGCTATCCGGAAACGGTCCGCTGGGCCGTCCGGAACGGCGCACAGATCGTCTTCCACCCTCATTTCCACGAAGCCGAGCCCGGCGGTTACGTGGCCTCGAGTTTCGCCGATCCTGCGAACTCATTTCATGAGAAAGCAGCCTTGTGCCGCGCCGCCGAAAACACCTGCTATTTCGCTACTGTAAACTTTGCCAGCGCTGGGTCGCCCACCACCTCGGCCGTGGTGCGGCCCGACGGGACGCTGCTGAGCTACCAACCCTACGGTAAACAAGGGTTGCTCATGGCAGACATCGACATCACCGCAGCCACGGGCCTCCTCGCGGCGCGCTGCAAATCTGTCTAGAAATTAAACACAAACATCGCGGCATGGATGACGTGTTCAGAGCCCTTGCGGACCCGACACGTCGAAGCCTGCTCGACGAGCTGTTCAGAGAGGATGGCCAGACGTTGAGCGCGCTTGAGGAGCGCCTGTCTATGACGCGCTTCGCGTTGCTGCGTTCTTTGGTTTCCATGTGCTTTTCCTCAAGGGCCCCTTATGAGTCACGGATATGTACGCCGGCTCGGGCGATTTGTTCCATAAAACTACCAAGATTCGCCTGCATTCGCATCCGTCATCGCCCTCTCAGCCCTTTCTGCTAAAGTACAGTTACAGGCGAACAAAAGGCGAATGTATATCGAGCTCCACACCCGGTCCGCATTCAGCTTTCTCCAGGGCGCGTCCCTTCCTGAAGAATACGCCGACGCAGCCGCCAAACTCGAGTTCCCCGCCCTGGCGCTTGTAGACCGCGACGGCGTCTATGGCTCTCCGCGCTTCTTTCTCGCCATGCAGAAGCTCGGCCTGCGCGGCCACACCGGCGCGGAAGTCCTCTGCACGGATGGCGCGCGCTACCCGCTGCTGGTGAAGAATCGAACCGGCTACCAGAATCTTTGCCGCCTGATCACCCGTACGAAACTTCGCACCGAAAAGCATCCCAAGCCCGGGCAGGAGGCCGCCGCCACTCCGGAGGAGTTCGCGGAATTTTCGGATGGCCTGCTCTGCCTTACCGGCGATGGAGACGGTCCGCTCGCCCTCGCCTTACAAAAGGGCAAAGGACGCGCTTGCCTCGAACGCCTCATCCACACCTTCGGACGCGGCAACGTCTACGCCGAACTCCAGCGCCATCGCGACCGCGAGGAAGAAGCGCGCAATCAGGCCGTCGTCTCACTCGCGCGCGGTCTGCAGGTCCCGCTCGTCGCGACCAACGGCGTCTGCCACGTGCAGCCCGCGCAACGCCAGGTGCTCGATGTCTTCACTTGCCTGCACCACAAAGTAACTCTCGCCACAGCCGGCCGGCTGCTCACGCGCAACGCCGAACGCCACCTGAAATCCGGCGCCGAAATGGCGGCCATCTTCGCCGATTATCCCGAAGCGATCGCCAACACGCTCGAGGTTTCATCGCACCTGAAATTCGAACTTTCCGACCTCGGCTACGAATTTCCCCGCTACCCCGTGCCACACGGCCAGAGCGAAATCGAGTTCCTGCGTGAGCGCACCAAGGAAGCCGCGCGCCTGCGCTACCAGGTCCGCTATCCGCGCGCGCGCCAACAGATCGAACGCGAGCTAGCGATCATCGAAAAGCTCAAGCTCGCCGGTTACTTCCTTATCGTGTGGGACATCGTGAATTACTGCCGCGAGGAGGGCATCCTGGTGCAGGGCCGCGGCTCGGCCGCGAACAGCGCGGTCTGCTATTCGCTCGGCATCACCGCCGTCGATCCGGTCGGCATGGAGCTTCTGTTCGAACGTTTTCTCTCGGAAGAGCGCGGGGAGTGGCCCGATATCGATCTCGACCTGCCCTCGGGTGAAAAGCGCGAGCGCGTCATCCAGCACGTCTACGAAAAATACGGAAAGCTGGGCGCTGCCATGACCGCGAACGTCATCACCTACCGCGGACGCTCCGCCGCGCGCGAGGTCGGTAAGGTGATGGGCTTCGAAACCGGCACGCTCGATCGGGTCTCCAGCCTGGTGCCCGCGTGGGGTTGGAAAGACCCGGACAACACGACGGATAAACAGTTTCGCGAATCCGGGCTCGATCTGGAGCATCCGAAGATTCGCAAATTTCTTGAGCTGGTGGTCGGCATTCAGGACATGCCGCGCCATCTGGGGCAGCATTCGGGCGGCATGGTGATCTGCCAGGGGCAGCTCGATTCCGTGGTGCCGCTCGAGCCCGCGAGCATGCCCGGCCGCGTGGTGGTGCAGTGGGATAAAGAAGATTGCGCGGACCTTGGGCTGGTCAAAGTCGATCTGCTCGGCCTGGGCATGATGGCCGTGCTCGAAGAGTCGCTGGTGCTGATTCGCGAGCACTATAAAAAGGAAGTGGATCTGGGGCAGTTGCCGCCCGACGATCCGAAGGTCTATGCTTCGCTGCAAAAAGCCGACACCATCGGCCTGTTCCAGGTGGAGAGCCGCGCGCAGCAAGCTACACTTCCGCGCCTCAAGCCCGTGAAGTTCTACGACCTGGTGGTCCAGGTCGCCATCATCCGGCCGGGACCGATTGTCGGAAAGATGGTGCATCCTTATATAGCGCGCAGGCAGGGCAAAGAAGTCGCGGAGTGCCTGCACCCCCTGCTGGAGCCCGTTCTGCGGCGCACGCTGGGCGTGCCCCTGTTTCAGGAGCAACTGCTGCGCATGGCGATGGTCGCATCGAATTTCTCGGGCGGCGAAGCCGAAGAGCTGCGGCGTGCGCTGGGCTTCAAACGTTCGAAGGAACGCATGAAAGGCATTGAAGTGAAGCTGCGCGCCGGCATGGAACAGAACGGCATCACCGGCGCGACGCAGGACTCCATCGTCCAATCCATCGCTTCGTTCGCCCTGTTCGGATTTCCGGAATCCCACGCGGCGAGCTTCGCCCTTCTGGCTTATGCGAGCGCGTACTTGAAATGCCACTTCCTGGCGGCATTCACTTGCGCATTGTTGAACAACCAGCCGATGGGGTTCTATCATCCGGCCGTGCTCATCAAAGATGCGCAACGGCATGGATTGCGCGTGTTGCCGATCGATGTAACGCAATCGCAGTGGGATTGTACGCTGGGTTGCGCCTTGGATGCCGTACAGCTGCGTCTCGGTTTGCGCTATGTGAAAGGTTTGCGCGCCGATGCCGCGGCATGCCTGTTGCGGGAGCGCCAACGCGAGCCATTCGCCGACATCGACGATTTGGCGCGGCGCGTACCGCAGCTTCGGAAAGATGAAATGGCAAAGCTCGCGGAAACGGGCGCGCTGAACCCGCTCAAGAGCGCGCACCGGCGCGACGCGTTGTGGAAGGCCACGCGGGCGGCGCGGCACGTTGGCCCGCTGCTCGAAGAAGTGCCGGAGAACGATCCCGCGTCGCCGCTTGTGCAAATGACCACCGAGGAGCGCCTCGCGGCGGATTACAACGGCACGGGCGTCAATATTGGCCGCCATCCCATGGCGCACCGGCGCGAAGCCATGGACGCGCTGGGTGTCACGCCGGCGGCCGAACTGCCGCGCGTGCCATCCGGCGGTTATGTGCGCGTGGCAGGCTGTGTGATCGTGCGGCAGCGGCCCGGCACGGCCAAAGGCATTGTATTCCTGAGTCTGGAAGATGAGACCGGGGTAGCGAATGTTGTTGTGCTATCGGAAATGTTCGATGAGAACAGGCTGATGGTGATCGTCAATCCATGGCTGCTGGTGGAAGGCCCGATCCAGAATGTGGACAATGTGATTCACGTGCGCGCGAAGCATATTGAGCCGCTGCCTTACACCGCGATCCGCGCCGCTTCGCACGATTTCCACTAAGCCGGCGTGCTAGCATTTGCGAGGAGAAAATTCATGTACAGACTACTTCGCAGGGGTACGATCGTAGCCGCGATACTCTTATTCGCTTTCAGCGCGCTGACACCACAACAAGCGAGCCGGACGCAGCGCATCCCTCAGTTTGAAAACGACGAGGTGAAGGTTTGGAAGTCTATCGTCCTGCCCAATGCGCCGCTCGCGATGCACAGGCATGAACATCCCCGGGTCATCGTAGCGATGGTGGGAGGCGCCATGAAGATTGTTGAACAATCCGGTTCCTCCGAGCTGCACAACTGGGAAACCGGAAAGGCATACTGGCTCCCTTCCAATCCGCCAAACCAGCTTCACGCCGATGTGAATGCCGGGAACAAGCCCATTGAAGTGATGGTCGTCGAGCTCAAACACGAAAAGTAGAGTGGTGGGATGGAGTTAGTCCATGCAGGCCGCGGAGTAGCTCGACTCTGGAGTTGGAGTACCGTTCTAAGTTAGTGGTTTTAAACTTTTGGATCGGCGACGCTCAACCGGACCCGACCGGCGCTTGTACGGGTGGTGAGTTTCCCGTCAAAGTGCCACTATGCTACCGTCGAGCTTTGATGTCAACTCTGTGGGATTCGATTCACGACGCGGTTCGCCCAAGGCAGCGTAGGCGCTTGCAGGCCACCCTGCTACTCGGCGGCGCATTCCTAGTCATCGTCGCACCCGCAACGCCGCGAGCACGGAAGCTTCAGCCTCCGACGCCCGAGCAATTCATGATTGGTCGCCGAACCTTTTTCGATATTGGGCCGCCGTTCGAATTCTATGAAATATTCTCCGTACACCGGACAGCGAACAAAGGTGCCTCGGTAGAGCGAATCCATGTCACACCGCCGGGTGATGTTTGTACGCAGCCCGCAAGTGTCTAGGTATCGTTCGCCTCGATCGCCGGAAGTGTCGGAGACCTGCTGGGTGGGATGAATCCTTGCACTATTCCGGAGAAGGACCTACGCCGCGAACTGAAGCGTTGCAAGTGATGCCTCATCTTCAGCGGCGCGGACGTCGTCATGCAAGTCGGCTGTGGAGGAGAGGGCCGCCGCATTCGGATGGACATACTGGATCGTGATATGTTCGACCCGCATCCGGTCACACCAGAGCGCACTTCCTGGACGATGGCGCTCTTGAACCGGCTCGATAAGGTACTGGGTTCCGCCGTAATGGACCGGCCCGTGTTCACTCTTTCTGAAGTATCCCCGCCCGGAAAGCCGGAGCCCAGTCCCCTGCTGAAGGACCTGGAGAACGAAAATTCGATGGACTTTTCGATAGGGGTTCCTACAGACCCTCTGAGTTATTCCGTCAAGCGCAGATTCCTCTTCTGGTAAAGCCGACTGTGGAGGTGACGAGCATCTCGCCATATCACCCCAGTATTTATGAAACTCCTGAGTATTCACCGCTTGCAAGAGCCGCACACGTTGAGGGTCAAGTAACATTGACCCTCATGGTCAAGTCTGACGGCCACGTCGCATCCACAAGCTTCCTAAGCGGAAACCCGATACTCCAAAGTGCCGTGGCCGCCGGGGTTGCCCAATGGACTTTCCCGGCGGGAGCCGCCGACCAAGAAGTCCATGTCGCGATCGAGTTCAAAATGAACTGCTAATCCGGTCGCCGCTGACCTCGGATTCTTTAACTGTAGCGCTCGATGCCGATCCGGTCGTTGACCGCGTTTTGAAGACGCTGCTTACAGCCGAGATATTTCTCGGTCGTCTGGACCAGAGCAGTACCAGGCGATGAACTCGTCTATCGCGTGCCGGTATCCCCTCTGGGATTCCCTCGAAGGCAGGCTATGGAGAACCGCCGATTTTACTTGGTCGAGGTCTGGCAGGTCCAAGCCATGCTTCTGGGAAGAGTTACGGCGCCGGATGCGTTTGCCACGTTTCATGAGTGGGCCTCCATGCCCCCGAGTTGAGTACGCTGTGACATTCTGGAGGGTCCATAGCGCTAGACTGGGAACGGAAGCAGGAGGCCATCGTGGACGCATTGGCGGAGAAACTGGATGCTCGATTGCGCAACTGGAAGCCGGAGACGGCGGCAGAGGCCAGGGAGCGCATCATGGAAGTGATTGAGCTCGCCGATCAGGATGTGCTTGATCTCGCGCGCTCGCGCGCCGCCGAACAGGAGGTCCTCGACCTGCTCGATGAGCCCCCAACCCGGTGAGATCTGGTTGGCAGACCTAGGACTCGCCGCCAAGACGCGTCCCGTCGTAATTGTCTCCCGCCAAGACCCAGACCCGCCGCGGTCTGTCGTCTTGTACGTGCCTCTCACCACTCAGCGGAGGGACAGCCCATACGAAGTCCCTCTGCCTCGGCTTCCGTTCCTTGACCGTGAATCGGTAGCCAATGTTCAAGGATTGGGATCTCTGCCAACCGTGCGCCTTGAACGCAGGATCGGCAGGCTTTCCGCAGAGGTGATGGAACATCTGAAGGACGCGCTGGCGTTTGCCCTGGATCTTGAACGGGCTTCCGAATAAATGCTCAGCCGACCCGGCGATCCAAAGTGCCCTGCCACTTGGCCGTATGGTCGGCAAGTCGTTCCATGGTGCAACAGCGTTCTGGGTCCACCTCGAAGCGAGGCTCCGGCAATGGTTTGGACATCCGTTGCGCCGGTCGTCGAACTCAAACACGGAAAATAGAGCGGTGGCGCTGGAGTTTACTCCAGCGGGTAGGCGCGCCATTCGTCCAGGTGGCGGCCACGAGTCCCAGTCAAGCTCATACTTGCATTGAAGCGGTCGTAGCCGCTGGACCACTTATAATAGTGACCGTCGCA
>JAOAPQ010000066.1 GCA_025462965.1 Bryobacterales bacterium | reverse complement strand
CGGTACTGGGTACCCTCATCCGGCCCCTGGCGGTTCAATTCGGTGGGATCGTGCGCGACCGCGAAATAAACCTTCAAGAGCTGGCCGAGCGTGATCTGCGAGGGATCGTAGGTCACCTTCACCGATTCCGCATGGCCCGTGCGGCCAGTGCTGACGATTTCGTAGTGCGCGGTAACTTCCTTCCCGCCCGCGTAACCGGAAACGGCATCCTTAACGCCCTTGATGCGTTCGAATACACCTTCCACACCCCAAAAACAGCCGCCTGCGAGGACGATGCTTTCGGGCCCCTTCTTCGTTTCTTCGTCCGTCGCGGGATCGGGCAGAGTCGCGGCGAACGTCACGGCGGCGGTGATCACCAGCAGCGCAGGCAGAACAGTCTTCGGCATTTTAGCTCCTATTCTATTCGATGCGCCGCCGGTGCGTTTTCTTCTTACCTGGGACGGAACGCGGACACGTCAACGGTGGCGCCGGACCCGTTTCTTCGCGCGCTGTCTTTGAGTACGGCGTGGGCGCGGGCCTCCAGTTCCTTGGCTTCCCCTTTGTGCCCGCTCTTTCTGAGGGACTGGGCATAGTTGCCCAGGATCGTGCCGTAGAGCGGGTGAGCGGTTCCCAGATGGCTTTCCGCTATGGAGAGTGCACGCCGGAAAATCGGGAGGGCTTCCCCGAGGCGGCCTACGCGCACGTATTCGCTTGCCTGGTTGTTCAAGACGTAGATCAATACCGGGTGCGTTGGCCCCATATCGGCCTCCAGTCTGGCGAGGGCGCGCTCGAACAGCTGCAGTGCCTCTTTGTCTCGTCCTTGAAACCGCCGAACGGTGCCGAGATTGTTGTAACCCATGCCTACATAGCCCTGCCGCGGTTCCGATTTATTCTCGAAGACCGCGAGCGAGTCAGTGACCAGGGACTCCGCTGCCTTATAGTCCCCTCTGCGGAGCAAGGCCTCCGCGAGGCAACTACGCGCAATGGCGGCCTGGAGATTATCGCGCGGGACCAGCTCGGAGTAGATGGAGATCCCCTCACGTAGCATCGCCTCGGCCTCCGGCGATTGTCCACGGCGCGCGTAAACGCCCGACAGATTCACGAGAACCTGCGCCCGGCTCACACTCATTTTGCCCGCCGCGCGCTCGACGATGTCTAGTGCGCGGCGGAAGTGTTGCTCCGCGTCGGAGAGCCGGTCCAGGTCGTCCTCAGCCGTCGCGATTCCGTTCAGCGCCGATGCGATACGCAGCGGTTCGGAACCGGATTGCTCCGCGAGCCGCAGCGCGGCACGATACGGAACGAGAGCCTCCCCTGCGCTCCCCGCCTGCCAGAGGTCGTTTCCCCGATTCATCAACGACCGCCATTCGTCGGACTGCGCAAAGGCGGTGATTCCCACGATCAATCCCGTTAGGAGATATGCCAGACTACGGTACTTCATAAGTGTCTCCAGAAAACAAAAAAGGCCACCTTCAGGGCTGATTCCCTGACGGTGGCCTCCGAGTGCTTCGGTCAGCCTTTCAATGAATGGTGATGAACGACTCTACTGTTCCCGCATGAACTTCACTTTTTTCTTGGTGATTTCCGCGATCACGGGCAATCCGTTCTGTATGCTGAGGCGTTCGATTTCGCCGTGGCCGAGCTCGCGACAGAAGCGCACGAACTCAAGCCATGTCGGAGACAGCGGCGGCTGTTGAACGGGCGATGTTACCGGCACTGGCTCCAGCCGGGATTTTATGTTGCTCATGATGCCTGCTAGGTAAAGACGCCGGATCCCATACTTTTGTTCGATAATTCCGTTCAAGTATTTTGACGGGAGCCGATGGGAAACGGTTGGCTTCTGCGGAACGCACTACACATGTTATTTTCGGATTGCCATGGCACAACAGGAAAGGCTCATTGAAGAAGGCTTTCATACACGCCGCCCGGCGTACCCCATCTTCTGCCATCAGGATTTCCTGGAAAAATTGCGCGACGATCCGGCGGGCAAGCGCGCGGCGCTGCTGTTGCAGCGCCTGGCGGTCGATCCACGGAGGCAGCACTACAAGGCCACCATGGGGATCAACCGTGGATGGCGGCGCTCCCGCCTGGGCGGTAACCACGGCAGCCACTTCTATGCATGGTGGGCTCCACGGGGCGCCCAGCCGCTCAAAGGCGCAGAGGGATTCGACGAGGCGCCAGAGGGATCGATCTTCCTTCGCGATATCCGCCACCACGACGATCATTCCGAACTGACACCGCAGAGCGTGACCGATCACTACCTGCCGCTGAGCGTGCAGGAGATGCGGCGCGAGGAATATGGCCCCTCGCCGTGGACACCAGCCCAGGCCAGGTTTGCGAAATCGCGCACTCCCGTCGCCATTCTGAAGGGGCACCCCGGGTCGGGTAAAACCACCGCTCTCTGGCACGCAGTCGATCTGGCCGCCGCCGAATCCGTGTTGTACGTGACGTACTCGCGCGAGCTCGCCGCCCTGGCCCAGGACTACTTCGACCGCTACTGCCCCGATTACAAGAAGATCCGCGTAATCACGTTTCCCGCGCTGATGCGCGAAGTGGCGGGGACGAGCCCGGACCTGCTCACCGAGACCGAGCGCCGCCAGCGTTTCGTCCGCGAGCTGGGAGTCGCAACCAGAATGCTGGGTCCATGGGCCGACCACCGCGGCAGCCTTTACGACGAGCTGCACGCTCACATGATCGGCGAGGCGCTGCCACGGGCCGCCGGTAGATTCTCCGCATGCTCGGGCCCGTGTCTGCCCGAGAAGAAATATCGCGAGGGGCGGACGCGTTTCATCGGCGGAGGCGCAGCCGCGGCGGCGGCGGAAACGGCGCACTGGCTTTCCCGCAACCGGCGCGACTTCGAGGAGACGCTGTTTCCCGAGTTGCATCTCGCCTGGAAAGCCGCCGGGCGGATTCTCGATGGCAGCGCGCCGCAGCTGGACCTGGATCTCATCGCCGTAGACGAGGTGCAGGATCTCACGCCCATCGAGACCTTCGCGCTGCTTCAGCTCGCGAAATCCGCTCAGAAAAAGCGCGGGCGGACCGCGGCGTTGCTGCTCGCGGGCGACGAGGCGCAGACTGTCCGGCCCACCGATTTCGAATGGGCATGGCTGAACGATCTTCTGCACGGTGAGGCCGGAACTCCCGTGGAATACAAGCTAAGCGCCAACCTGCGCAGTCCCAAGCGCATCGCCGAGCTGATCAACCGCGTCTGGGACCTCTACTCGCATCTCTCCAAACAGGACCGGCCGAGCGGTTCGGGTTTGGCCGATATCGAAGAGGACGCCGCCGACCAGATCGTCTATTGCGCCGCCGCGCCCGGGCCGGATCTGAATGAACTGTGCGCTGAGCTTACCGTGCGGGAAGGGCTCGCCATCATCAGCCTGGAGCAGCCGGTGCCGGATTACATTCCCGAGACGATCCGCCGCAACGTCCTGACCACGGCCGAAGCGAAGGGCCTCGACTTCCAATCCATCGCGGTGTTCGGCGCCGGGAAGCATCTGCGCCACATCACGCAATCGAATGAGCGCACGCGCTTCGACGCGGGTATCGATGGACTCGCGCGAAGGCTTGCGATCGATGAACTGCGTGTGGTCCTCAGCCGGCCCACCGAACGCCTCTACTGGATCGACGTGAAGCCCACGAAGGAGATCGTGGAGGGCAGTCTGCGCTTTCTGAATGGAGGACTGGATGAGCGGCAAGTCTCCGCATCCATCCCCGCCGGCGTGCTGAAGACGCTCGAAGAAGAACAACTCGATATCGAGGAACGTGTGCAGCGCTGCCAGGCGGATGCGCGGCAATTTCTCAGCGTCAAACCGGAGATGGCGTGGTCGCGCGCGAATCAGGCCGTCACTCTACTGGGCCGTACCGGGACCATGGGGGCGGTGGAAGACGCCGCCGCGCGCCGAGCCGCGCACCTCACGCTGGCGGAGATCGCCTTCACGCTGGGAGTGCGCGGAATCGCTCTCCCGGCTGAACTGGGGAAGCCGGCCTTGCTCATGGAAGCAGCTGTCAGCGCGGTAGAAGCCGACCGGATCGGGCTCTCATCCGTCATCCGCGAGATCGGTCACTCACTGGTTGCGCCTCCAGAAAGGCGTCTGGGCACAATCGGCTTCGTGCTCCAGAAGATGGTGGACCATCGCGGCGATTTGGAGCCGTGGCTGCTGCTTGAACTTCAGTCCAAGACGAAAGCATGGCTCGAGGAGTTGGAGCAGGCCGCCGCTTCCGGCCACAACGCCCGCATCCTGCTGAACCTTCTGCCTCCCGTCTTTGAATTGCTTAATCCACCCGACGCGCAGGCTCGCCTGGAGCGCTTGCGCCAGCGCTCTCTGCAGGCGCTGCTCAAGGATAAGGATTTCCAAACAGCGCTAACCGTATTGCGGGAACTGCCTGAGCGTCAGCCGAAGCAGGAGGCTCTGTGCCACGAGGGTCTGAACGATTTCGCCGCGGCGGCGGAGGCCCACCTCGCGGCCGGCGACCGCAAGGAGGCGCTACGCTGCTATCGCGCCATTCCCGATTTCGAGCGTACGCTCGCTCTGCTGGAGGAGATCGGCGACCACCCGGCTGCCGATTCGCTCCGCTGGGTAAACCAGATGCGAAAGCTTGCGTCCGAACGGCCTCGCGAGTTCACCAAGGTGATGACGCCGTCGGAAAAGAAGCTCCTGGAATCCGTTTTGGAGCAAAGCCTGGGCGTGACGCGCAAGAAGCCGGCTGCCCGGAAGGCCGCGGCGACGAAGAAGAAAGCTCCCGTCC
>JAOAPQ010000014.1 GCA_025462965.1 Bryobacterales bacterium | reverse complement strand
AAGCCGCGTGCTCGTGCTACGATGAGCCCGACAACGCCATGACGTTCCCCGCTCCTGTCCCGGAGATCCCTGCGGCCAACGTCGACAACGCCGCAGGCTACTATGTCAACACGCTGGGCTTCACCTTCGATTGGGGGGACGACCAAGGCGGCATTGCAGGCATCTCAAGGGGGAATTGCCGACTGTTTATCACCAACCGCTCCTTCCGAGAGCCCTATGGCAACATAGGCCCTATCCTTTTCTGGCTCAATCTCGACAGCAAGGCTGAGGTGGATGAACTCTTCGCACAGTGGAAGGCCGCGCAAGCGAAGATCGTTTCCGAGCCCGAGGACAAGCCTTGGAAGTTACGCGAGTTTATGGCCGCCGATCTTGATGGCAACCTCATTCGTGTGTTCTATGATTTCCGGGGCGACATTTAAAAAAACGATACATCGCGCACAGTCGGCAAATAGCTGTCCGTACCGCGCCATCGAAACACCCAAATCGCAAGTTCGCCGGTTTCCACCATCCAGGTCTCGACGAGCGCGAACTGGCCGCGCTCAACTTGCACGGTGGAAGCCATGTTACTTAGCCTAAGACTAAGGTATGCAGATGAGCGTCATCGAGTGGCTGCTCGACTCGGATCCGTCGATTCGGTGGCAGGTCATGCGCGACCTGATCGCCGAGTCGGACGCGACCGTTGCGCGTGAGCGATCGCGTGTGGCCGCGGAGGGTTGGGGGGCTCGCCTGCTGGACCTTCAAGGATCGGATGGCCATTGGGGCGGCGCGGCGTTCGTACCGCACGCCTGGATCTCGACGCAGGACACGCTCCAGCTGCTACGAGATCTCGGTGTGGACCCGACGAGCGATCGGGTGCGAAGGGCCATCGGCAAGGTGCGCGAGCGCTGCACCTGGGGCGAGGAGTTCGGCGACTCGCCGTTCTTCGAAGGCGAGGTCGAGCCCTGTATCAACGGACGGGTGCTTGCGATCGGTGCGTATTTCGGCGAGGCAAGCGACCGTCTTGTCGACCGACTGCTTCAGGAGCAGTTGAGCGATGGCGGCTGGAACTGCGACGCCCCGCGCAGCCAGCGGTCGTCATTCCATACGACGATCTGCGTGCTCGAAGGATTGCTGGAGTACGAGAGCGCGAACGGTCCGGTGCCTGACGTAACCGGCGCTCGCCTTCGCGGACAGGAATATCTCCTCGAGCGCCGCCTGTTCAGATCGCGATCGACTGGACAGATTGTCAACTTCGATCGGAAACTCCGGAGGCCCGCCGCGTGGACGCAGTGTTCGTTTCCCACGCGCTGGCACTACGACATCCTGCGGGGGCTCGACTACTTACGCAGAGCGCGCTTCGCGCCAGACGAGCGCATCGCCGAGGCGGTCGATCTGGTGTCGAAGAAGCGTGACGAGAACGGGCGATGGCCGCTCGAGAATCCGCATCCGGGTCCGGTCCACTTCGAGATGGAAGGCCGCGCTGGCGAGCCGAGCCGCTGGAACACCCTTCGGGCGCTCCGCGCGCTGCACTGGGCGAGTGCGTTTTGAAGCTTCAGACTCCCGGCTCCGGCACTCGCGCGGAACCCGAGGGGACTCGCACCGCAACTGCTTCGCGCCTGGGGACGCCGCGGGCACCGGCGAGTTCCTCACGTGCACGCACCGCGTCCTGTCGCCGTCCACCTTGGTGCCGAACCGCCCGACCTTCACGCCGCCTGACGCCGCGCGTTTCGGCTCGAAGGGTAGGGCTCGGGTCGGCAGCGTGACCAACGTCGCGCTATGGTTTCGCTCCGGCACGCCCTTCGGCTTCTGCGAGCCATCCGCGCCGGAGCCTTTCGGGCGGTACGTTTGAGAGATACGGCTTGATGTCGAGAATCGGGGTCCCCTCGAGCATGTCGATACCGCGGACACGGAGCACCAGCCCTTCGCGGCGGAGCAACTCGACAACGGTCAACCCTATCGGATTCGGACGTCGCGGCGAGCGGGTCGCGAACACGCCATGCGGACGATCGTCACTCGGCGGCTTTCCGATCAGGTCGAATCCTTCGGAGCGATCGAATTCCCAGATGACGATCAGGTGAGAGAAGCCTTCGATATCCGTGAGACCGGGCTCGAATTCCTCCCGTATCTCGAGAAACCCTTCCGCCTCGTGCTTCGCGCCTAATCCTTTGGGAATCTTTTGCGTATCCTTATACGGACTTCTTACATAGCCGATCGGCTGCGTTGAAAACATATGCGGACTCCGGTGGCTGTGGGTGGCCATTTGCCAGCTTTCCTGCTCGCTCAACGGGCACTTGCCTGCTATGGTTCGGTCATGCGTGCCCGTCCCATTCTTATCATCTCCGCCATCATCGTCCTGTTGTTCCTGCTCGTATGGCAATTTCGGTCCGCACGGAATACCAGCGAACCTCCGGCCGCCCTCACTTTTCCGCCGCCTGCAACATCGCCCGCCCCGCCACCAGCAAGCAGGTCCTCCGACTCCGCTCCCACCACTGTGCGCGCGCATAATCTGATGCTGCGAAAGGGCCCGAGCTTTCGAGTCTATGTCCGGTGGCTTCACGGGCAGTTGATCCGTGCTCATCGCAACGTGAACCCCTCCTTCGACGATCCGGAGTCCTTTTCTATTGATGTGAAAACAGGCGTTCTCCGCGCCAACATCGGGGATCTCAGCAACTTCCTCAACGCGAGCGGAATGGCGAAGTCGCCCCTGAAGAACATCACACTTTCCGGCGACGGAAATCAAGTCAGGGTCCGCGGAACTCTGCACAGGATCATACCGCTGCCGATTGAAATGGTCGGCAACATTGGCGTTGCCCCCGACAACCGGATCCAGATACACGTCGCAAAGCTCAGCGTTCTAAAGATTCCGTTCAAGGCTCTTCTCGGCGGCTTTCACGTCAGCATCTCCGACCTCTTCCATCCGGAGGGCATTCCGGGCATTCAAGTCTCCGGCAACGATATTTTCCTCGATACACAGGCGCTACTGCCACCTCCCCACATCCGCGGGCAGCTGACCAACGTGCGCATCGTCAATCCTGACATTGAGGAAATATACGGAAATGCTCAAAAGGAAGTAGAACGCGTCGAGCAGTGGCGTAATTTCATACGCCTTCAAGGAGGCACCCTCGATTTTGGAAAGCTCACGATGCATCAAGTTGATCTCACCATGATTGATCTTTCAGACGATCCATGGTTCGATCTCGATCTGGCCCATTATCAGGAACAGCTCGTGAACGGCTATACGCGAATGACTCCGCAGGCGGGCCTGCAAATTTTTATGCCCGATCTGGACAAGATCCCTCGCAATAAAGCAAACCAGAACATCAGCATCGAGTGGTTCAAGAATCGCAATGCACCGCCGCCGGCTGATGTCGCTAAATGAGTTTCTGATTTGCCTCGCGTGGGAAGATATCACTCGGATCTTAAGGCTTGTATGACGTCCACACGGGCGGCGCGGACAGCGGGTAAGGCCGAGGCGATGACGGCCGCGGCCAGAAGCACCAGGACTGAACCTATGATGGCTGCGGTATCCGGCATGCGCATGTCCGAGAAATAACTGCCCGCCAGACTCGCCAGTGCGAAGCCACCAACGGCTCCGACGACGACTCCGGTTCCAGCCATAATGAGACCTTCTTTCACAACACCAGTCAACAAGTGCCGCGGGTCCGATCCCAGCGCAAGTCGCACTCCGAACTCCCGAATTCGACCGGACACGGAGAAGGCCAGCACTCCGGCTACTCCTACTACAGCGATCGCCAAGGCGACCGCCGCGAAGACACCGAACACAAGCGTATTGAGACGGTCCGGCGAAAGGACTTCGGCACGGATGTCTTCCAGGGTCGCGGCGTGCTCAACAGGTTGGTCAATCGACCTGTCGCGGATAATACGCGTGACCGGGGTTACCAGCGAATAGGGATCCGTGCGGGTGTGTATGAACAGCCGGCCTCCCCAAGTATTTTCCTGCCCGAAGGGATGATAGATATTCAAGGCCGCGCCGGGTACGACGTGTTCGTCATCAATATCGGTTGCGACTCCTACGATGCGGCGCGGCGCGGCGCTGATGTCGGCGAATTTAATCACGGGATCGGTCCAGTAGACATGCCGGTTGACGGCGTCCTGGTTGGGGAACATACGCTGAGCGAGGCTCTGGCTGACGATGACGACCATCTCACTGCCCTTACGGTCGTTGTCGTTGAAATCGCGTCCGGCGACAAGAGGGACGCCGAGGGCCGCGAAGAAGCCGGGTGAGATCGAACGGAACTGAGCACGCGGGTCTTCTTCGCCGGGTCCACGAATGCGGCCTTCGGTAGAGAATTGAATTCCCGGTCCGAAGGAGCCTGCGTCGCGCCAGGGAACGGCTGTGCCGACCGCGACACCGTCGACACCGGGGAGCGCTGCAATCTGCCGGATCGACTCCCTGTAGAAGTTGACGATCTGCTCGTGCGCCTTGCCGTAACTCACCACGGGCACATTCATGGCAAGCACCCGCCGGACGTCCATGCCGGTTTGCGTCGCCTGCAACGCGAGCAGGGTCTTGAGCAGCATGCTCGCTCCGGCGAGCAACACAAAAGATGCCGCGATCTGGGTGACCGCGAAAATGCGCAGGCGGCGGCTGGTGCTGCCTGTGATTCGAACGCTGCTTGTTGCGAGGCTGAAACCATGCGATCCATCGGACGATGGAAGGCGCGGCACATAGGCGAGCAGCACGGCGGCGACCAAGGCCAGAGCCGCGCCGATCCAGAGCACGCTCGAATCGATTGTGAGATCGAGAGCACGGACAGAGAAGCGCGCGGCGTAACGCGCCAGAACTGCGACCAACGGACGAGCACTGAGTACTCCGAGCGCCGCACCAGAGACGCACAACAGCAAGCTTTCCGCCAGTAGAGTGCGCCGCAGTGCGGAAGGACTTGCTCCCAGGGCGGCGCGGATCGCAAGCTCGCCTTCCCGTCGGATGGTGCGCGCCAGAATGAGGTTGGCGACGTTTGAGCAGGCGATGATGAAGATCAGCACGGAGGCGGCCATCAGAACCAGCAATACCGTTCTGGCGCGTGAGGTGATCTGATCGCGGAGGCGCACGACCCCGATGCGAAAATCCGCTTTCTTCGAGTACGCCTCGGGATGGTCCCTGACCATGGAGGCGTAGACAGTGCGAATTTCAGCCCGCGCCATCTCCAGAGTGGCGCCGGGAGCGAGGCGGCCGAACATCTCCGTCATGCGATGCACTCGTCCGGTGACCATGGTGGCGGACAGGTGATGCGGACTGGTGACTACGTTGGCTATGAGCTCGGTCTCCGCAGGGTACGGATCCGATGGTTCAAGAACTCCGACCACGGTGGCTTCGCGCGTATCGAGCCGGATCGTTTTGTTTATCACCGACGGATCGCTTTTCAAGGCGGTGGTCCAGAAGCGATAAGTCAGTACCGCGGCGCCCGCGGCACCCGGTCCGTCATCTCGCATGTCGAGGAGGCGGCCGAGAACCGGGTGCAGTCCCATCACCTCGAAGTATGAGCCGCCGACCACGCCTGCGCGAACCTCGCGCGGTTCACCCAAGCCGACGAGAGTGAATCCGATGGTGGAAAAATCGCCGAACCTGGTGAGAGTCTTGATGCCGGCGCGCAGATCCTGGATTTCGGGCACGGAAAAAGTAGCGTTCTCGACTCCAATGCCCGGTGCACTCTGACGGATCTACAAAAGGTGGTCTTCATCGCGATTGACGAGCGGGCGGAGAAGGATGCCGCGGACCAG
>JAOAPQ010000889.1 GCA_025462965.1 Bryobacterales bacterium | reverse complement strand
AGGGCTTCCAGGATGGAAACGGAATCGCGAATGGAGACGCGCTCGCGCAGCAGGTTCTGCAAGACCTTCTGAACCACCGCCAGCGAGAGTGCCTTGGGAACAAGATCCTCCACCACTTTGGGATTATCGACAGCCACACGGTCCAGCAGCTTTTTAGCGTCCTGGCGGGTGAACAGTTCGCCGGCGTGGCGGCGAATCAATTCCGAGAGGTGGGTGCCCAGGACACTGACGCCATCCACCACGGTGTATCCGTTCGAGCGGGCGTGCTCCGAGCGCTCGATCGGTATCCATACGGCATTCATATTGAACGCGGGATCGGTGGTTTTCTGTCCTTCAAGCGCGGCATCTACCTTGCCGGTGGCGATGGCCAGCTCACAGCCTTGCGGCAGCTCATAGCGGGAGAGTTCCACGCCCTTCATGGAAATCACGTATTCGCGGGGACGCAAGCCGAGGTTATCGGTGACGCGCACGGGCGGCAGGAGGAATCCAAGGTCTTTGGCAAGCTGTTTACGAATGCCGGAGATTCTGCGGAGAAGGGGGGAGTTTTGGCCGCCTTCCACGAACGGAACGAGCCCGAGGCCGACTTCTACGGCGAGCGGCTCGATCTTCATGAGCGTTTCCAGATTTTCTTTGGCCTGCGGGGGTGCGGCGGCGACGGCCTGCTGGTCGGCCGTCTTCCCGGATTCGCGCAGTCTCCAACCGATTACGCCCACACCGGTGCCCAGAACAAGGAATGGAATCTTGGGCAGGCCCGGGAACGCGGCCAGAGCGACCAGTACACCGCTCGAAAGCAGCAATGGCTGAGCGGCGCCGAAGACCTGTTTCTTGAACTCCGCTCCGAGGCGCGATTCCGAACTCGCGCGCGTTACGATCAATCCGCCCGAGATGGAAATCATCAGCGCGGGGATAACGGTGACCAGACCATCACCGATAGTGAGGACTGTATAAGTCTGCAGCGCGCGCATGATGTCCGTTCCATGCTGCAGGACACCGATCGCGAGGCCGGCGACGATGTTAATGCCGGTGATGAGAATGCTCGCGACGGCATCGCGCTGCGTGAAGCGCGAGGCTCCGTCCATGGCGCCGTAGAATTCCGCTTCGGCCGCGATCTGCTTGCGGCGGCGGCGGGCCTCGGCCTCGTCCACCAGACCCGCGTTCAGATCGGAATCGATAGACATCTGCTTCCCCGGCATGGCATCGAGAGTGAAACGCGCGGTCACTTCGGAGATGCGGACGGCGCCGTGGTTGATCACGACGTACTGAATGGCGATGAGAACCAGGAAGATCACGACTCCGATGACGTAGTTTCCGCCTACTACGAAGTTGCCGAAGGCTTCGATGACAGTGCCGGCCGCGGAGGTACCGGAATTGCCGTTCAGCAGAATGAGACGCGACGAGGAGATGTTCAGAGCGAGCCGGAACAGAGTCAGAAGAAGGAGCGTGGTGGGAAAGACGCTAAATTCGACGGGCCGCGAGATATACATCGCGACCATCATGACGATCACGGACATCATGATATCGGTGACGATCAGAAGATCCAGCAGAAAGCCCGGCAGCGGAGTAATGAGGGCGACGACGATGGCGAGGACGGCGATGGGTACGCCTAATTCGCCGAGGCCCGCGAGGGAAAATCCGGTGAGCGCGATTGTTTTCGATTCCGCCATGATGGCCGCCGATAAACGCAGATGAACGCCGATTAACGAGGAAGCCGGCCGTTCATGATCTTGTAGATGTAGGCGAGGATTTCCGCAACGGCCCGGTAAAGGTGCGCCGGGATCTCCTGCCCCACATCGACTGACTTGTAGAGTGCCTGCGCGAGCGGCGGATTCTCAATAATTGGAACCTGGTTTTCGATGGCGAGCTGACGGATTCGCAGCGCGAGATAATTCTTGCCTTTGGCGACGACGGTGGGGGCGGCCATGGATTCCATGGAATATCGGATCGCGACGGCGAAATGGGTTGGGTTCACAACTACGGCAGTCGCGGTGGGAACGTCTTTCATCATGTGCCGGCGGCGCATGTCGCGCTGTATCCGCCGGACGCGCTGCTTCATCTGCGGATTGCCTTCAGATTCCTTGGCTTCGTCGCGGATTTCCTGTTTGCTCATCTTGAGGTCGTTCGAAAACTGCCGGCGCTGGCGGACGAAGTTGATGAGACCGAACACGATAAAGAGACCGGCCGCGCGCCAGAGCAGATGCCGCAAGGACGCTCCCACGGCCGCTGCGCCGCTCTCCACACTGCCCATAGGCAGGAGCAGAGCATCGTCGGCTTTCTCCTTAGCTACCAGCCAGACGGTGTAACCCACCAGCGGCAGCATTATGAGGGCCTGGAGGAGCGCCGGGAAATTTTGGCGCGGGATTTCTTTCAGTTTGGACAAAGGGCTGAGCCGGCCGAAATCGGGCGTGAGCTTACTTAGGCTGAAGCCGAATTGGGTGACCATCATTTGCGCGGCGAAGACGGTGAGGACCAGGGCGGCGCCCATTGCGGCGAGGGGGAGGAGGTGGTTGGCGGCGATCCACCAGGAGATGCTCACGAGCGAGGCGACGGTCAGTTCCGTGTGGAAGGCGCGCTCGAGAAGGACTCGCGTGCCGATGCGGTACTGGGCGAACCATTTGGCGAAACAGGAGCCGAGGAGCGCTACGAAGACAGCGAACTGGGCGGAGGCGACCAGGTCTTTGGCGGTTGGGAATTGGCCTTCCTTGCGGGCTTTTTCGAGACGGCGCGGGGTTGCTTTTTCGGTTTGTTGTCCGTTGGCGGCGCTCAACCGATGTTCCCGCGTGAAATCGTGCGCATGGGCGGCCTTTGAAGCTAGGTCGTTTGGCGCGGCCGGAATTCTCGTGTAATTTCAGCGGTTGGTTCCCGCATCGACCAGAACAACTGGCGGAGTGCGCCACCGAAGATGGCCACCCCGAGGGGCACGTGCAAAGCCACGTTATGAAAGTGACCGGCTGCAAACTCAAGCACCTCTGCGGCTAAAAGCGCTCCGGCGGCCAGCGGGACCCACAGAGGACAGCGTGCTTTGACCCTCAGAGCACCGGCAAGCAGCACCTGACCGCACGCCAATAGCACCAGAACCTTAGCCGTGGCCTCGTGCAGTTTCAAGGCCTGGCCATCTCCGCCGAGCATTCTCCCGGCGAATGCAGCCTGAATCAACATTATCAAGACATTCAGAATCAGAGCGACTCGAAGAGTTTTTAGCAATAGCATGGCGGTCCTGAGCATTAAGACCGAATAGTCGAGCCCTGTGTGACAACCCGCCTCCACGAATCGACGCCAACTTGTCACAGAACACTCTCCTTGCCGGTCTTCAGAACGAGGCTGCTGCTCCGCTGACATGTGGCTCATGTGGGGGCGCAGTCGATATTGGATCAAACATGCACGCGACTGTAGCTTTTTGGTTCGTAACGATAGTGGCGATCCTGACCTGCTGGTCCTTCTGGCCACGGCCTGGATCGTCGGATGATGGCGAACCCTTCGCAATTGCCGGTTCATCAGTTGACATGGGAACGTAGCGGGGCGAGAGAATGAAGGTCCAGAAAAACGGCGATCCGGAGGGCGCGATTCGGCTGGCGACATTCGACCAGTATCGGAGCCTGCTTTTCTCCATCGCTTACCGCATGTTGGGCAGCGTGGCGGACGCCGAGGACGTACTACAGGATGCTTTTATTCGCTGGCAGCAATCGACTGAGGATAACATTCGATCCCCGCGCGCATTTCTCGTCACCATTGTCAGCCGTTTGTGCATCAATCATCTGCAATCCGCGCGCGTCCAGCGTGAGGAATATGTAGGGCAATGGCTGCCGGAACCGGTCGTCACAGACCCGGGCAGCGATCCGTTCGGACTGATAAAAGTAGATGAGTCTCTCTCCATGGCGTTCCTGGTATTGCTGGAACGTCTCACACCGATCGAACGCGCAGTGTTCCTGCTTCGCGAGGTCTTTGAATACGAATACCCCGAAGTCGCTGCCGTTGTCGGACAGAGCGAAGTAAATTGCCGTCAGATTCTCCGGCGAGCGCGCCAGCATGTCAGCACAATGCGACCACGCTTCGAAGTATCGGAGCGAAAGCACAACGACATGCTGGAGCGCTTTCTCGAGGCTGTCGGTAGCGGTGACATGAATGGCGTCGTGGCCTTGCTGGCGAAGGATGTGGTGCTTCACTCAGACGGTGGAGGCAAGGCGATTGCCGTGCCGAATGCAGTCCGGGGCGCCGACAATGTCGCTCGCGGGATTCTGGGCGGTCTCGAGCGGCTGGTGCCAAAGAGTCTGGTGAGACGTCTCGCAAGGATCAACGGAGAGCCGGGCCTGGTCAATTACATGAACGGGAGGCCGCATTCCGTGCTTACGGTTCATGCTGTCGACGACCGGATTCGGATGATCTATATCGTTACGAATCCCGACAAGCTGTCTCACTTGCCCGACTTGTTGGCCGCCGATGAACGCAGATGAACGCGGATTGAAATTATGAGAGATAAGAAAACGACTTATTGGATTGCGACGGGGTTCGTCGTGTGCATCATGACGATTTCCGGTGCGCTCGCGATCACTCATGCACCACCTATGATGAAGGCGCTTGCCCATCTGGGCTATCCTCCCTATTTTTCGGATCTTCTCGGAGCGGGAAAGCTCGTGGGAGTCTGCGTTCTCCTCGCGCCGGGGCTGGTGAGGCTCAAGGAATGGGCTTATGCAGGATTTGGCATTACCGTCCTCAGCGCCTGTTACTCTCATTTTCTTTCCGGGGACGGTCTTATGGCGCTTGAACCATTAGTGACGTTTGCGGCGCTGGTGGTCTCGTATCTAACGCGTCCCGCAAGCAGGAGCTTTCTGTATGCGGCTGTCGATAAGGCACTAGGCTGACACGTTATGTCATCAGGAGTCGGCGGAGCAATTGGAGCATTTGCGCTGAGTAGAGCGTAAAGACACGCTGGAAAAGAACGGCCATGACGGCCAGCAGAGTCAGGGCGGCGAGCATCTTCATGGGGAAGGCCACCGTCAGAAGTTGAAGCTGCGAATTGACGCGGCCGAGCAGGGCGAGCGAGAGATCCACCATGCCGAGGAGAGCCACAATCGGAAGCGCGAGCCGCAATCCCATCGAGAAGACGCCGCTGCCGAGGCGGATTATTCCCTCCGCCATGTTCGCCGAAAGCAGGAACTTGCCGGGCGGGAAGGACTGTAAGCTGAGCGCGCAGGCGCGGAGAATCTCGCGGTCGAGGCCGGCGGCGAAGAAGAGCAACCC
>JAOAPQ010000883.1 GCA_025462965.1 Bryobacterales bacterium | reverse complement strand
AGGCGCGACCGGATGGAGCAGGAAATCCCGGCGGTCCCATGCAATGTAGAGGGCAATGATCGGCGCGAAAAAACCATGGGCCATGTCGTCGCTGAAGAGGAGTATCCGTCCTGTCATCAGCAACATGGGGAAATAGCAAGCTAACAGAAGAAGCGAGAGGAGAGACAGAGTTGCGAGGTGCGGCCATGCGACCCTGGTGGGCCGGTATTCGCCCTTAAGCCTCTGGTATTGCAAGATCACTGTAGTTATTCATTGTCTACTACATGGCTGATTCCGAAAATTATTCCTTTGGCTCTCCAGGAATATTTCGCGTAGGCGCAAGAAAATCGCCGGTGACTATCCTCGGCTTTCCGGCGATACTCCGGCGGTAGACATATGCAAATGCGCACAGCTGCCGACCGGAATCCATCTGAACGGTCACGAGTTCCCGCTCGAACTCATGCGGTTGTGGGTCACGCACGCCACAACCCTCGTAAGCGTCCAGGCGCGGCCAGATCGCGCCAGGATTATCGAGTTCGAAAACGTCGCCACGCACCCACTCACCCGGAATGGCGCAAAGCACGAGGCCAGGATAACGGGAGATTTCATATAACCTTCCATTTACCCGCCCTTCCCCGCGCAGAACGGCCGACGTTCGCAGAAGCGCCGCAAACTCGTTTGTCATGCCGTGGCGGAGCGTACCGTATGCAAACAGGTTTTCCGCGCCGGCCATTTTCTCCAATTTAGCGGACATTTCCCAACCGGGGTGACAAACGAAATCAAACTTTAGAAGTCTTGTTTTCTGGGGTTTACCGGCAACGACCACGAAAGCCGGGCAAATCGATGGATAGATTGAAATCACCGGGGGAGCGGCGCAGCGGTTGAGGAGGTCCGGTTTGGCGGCCAGACCCGATCCCGCTTGCGTCTCCCCGGTTCGTGCAGACGCCGGTCTGGGCAACCGGCCGTCTGCCATTCAGAGGAGAAGGAAGTGTGCTCTTCCTTCTCCTCGCTTCTTTCTGAATCCATCTCCGCGATATTCTATGGAGTGCCGAAGCCGCATGAAAACGGCAAAAAGACAAACGATCCTCGCGAATGGCTGGGTTCTTCCGGTTTTGTGTGCCTGCTTGCAGGCTGCACAGACGAACTCCGGCCCGGTTCCCGCCAAACCCGACCTTCCCTACCTGCTCCACGCCGATGCTCTGGTCTCGACAGAAATCACCGAAGCAAAGCAGACCGATCAAAAGGACGGTACGCTGTTCAGGATCGCCGGCGCCAACTCGCCCGTGAAAACTCCACTTGCTAGCCCAACGTTTGTCATCAAGACGGAAAAGCTGGTTCCCGATAAACTGCAACTCTTCCAACTCCAGTCCAATGGGCGGCAACGTGAAATCACTTTCTACCGCAAAAAGAAGAATCCGGCGCCTTACACGTTGACCATCAAGAACCTCGGGGACAATGTTT
This sequence comes from Bryobacterales bacterium, assembly GCA_025462965.1. GTDB lineage: Bacteria > Acidobacteriota > Terriglobia > Bryobacterales > Bryobacteraceae > JALYXI01. Next base: position 10,530 of record JAOAPQ010000883.1, on the reverse strand, counting down.
ACCGCCTGGAAGTGAACGAAAGCCTGCCAAACGGCGAATACTCCATCAGCCCGCCGGATTCCAACCAGGCCTTTTGCTTCGCGGTCTACTGACCGATTTTCCTTCCCGTTCCCGTTTCCGTTGTGTTACGCTGATTGTGTACGAAAACGAGAGAAGAGAAGACTAGGAGCAGTAACCTCTGTAATGGCGTTAGCAACAGACGTAAAGCGGCAGATCGTCGCCAAGAATCAGGTTCATAAGAGCGATACCGGTTCCCCGGAAGTTCAGATCGCGATCCTCAGCGGGCGACTTGCCCAGCTGAAGGCGCATTTCGAAGCCCACAAGAAAGACCATTCGTCCCGCAGGGGATTGCTCACGATGGTTTCGAAGCGGCGTCGTCTCCTCACATACCTGAAAAACAATGATCCCGAGCGCTACAAGACAGTTCTTGTAAAGCTTGGTATCCGCCACTAAACAGGGTTCTCTCCAGCGCGTTGCTGCCAGATTGTCAGGACGCGCTGCCCATCCCGATGGATGGAGCCACCGCATTTGAACGCCGCCCATTTTTGATGGTCGCGGCAGTTCCCTCCTGTCAACTCCCCCTCGTCAAAATGCCGGTCCTCCGGCGGAAATGGATTGGAAGCGGAGTGTCCTCTTCCTTATCGACACAGCATGGAAACAACATTTGAAATTGATTTAGACGGTCGCAAGATTACGATCGAAACCGGCAAGCTGGCCAAGCAGGCGAACGGCTCTGTCGTCGTCCGCTCAGGCGATTCCGTGGTCCTGGTGACCGCGTGTTCCAACGAGCAGCCCAAACCGGGCCAAGCCTTCTTTCCACTTACCGTGGATTACCGTGAGTATACCTACGCGGCGGGCCGCTTCCCCGGGGGGTTCATCAAGCGCGAGGGACGTCCCTCCGAAAAGGAGATCCTCACCAGCCGCTTCATCGACCGCCCGATGCGGCCGTTGTTCCCGGAAGGCTACATGAACGAGACCCAGATCATCGCCATGGTCCTTTCGGCCGATCCTGAGCAGGATCCTGCGGTTCTCGGCATTATCGGCGCGGCAGCTTCGCTCGCCATCTCCGATATCCCTTTCCATCATCAGGTCGGCGCGGTGCGTGTCGGGTTTGTCGATGGCAAGGTCACCGCGAACCCTACGTATTCCGAAGGACGCGCCTCCAAACTGAACATCGTTGTGGTGGGTACCGAAGACGGAATCGTGATGGTGGAAGCCGGCGCGAACCAGGCTAGCGAAGCCGAAGTACTCGAAGCAATCGAGTTCGGACACGACTGCTGCCGCAAAATCGTCAGCGTCATCGGCGAGATGGTCAAGAAAGTCGGCAAGCCGAAGCGCGCTTACACTCCTCCGGTGCTGGACGCGGAGATTGCGAAGAAAGTATCCGAGATGGTCATGACCGATCTCACGGACGCTCTCGACACCAAGAAATACCCCAAGCTCGAAAGCTACGCCAAGATCTCCGCGCTCAAGAGCAAGGTAAAGGAAGCGTTCCCGGAGCAGCTGGAACAAGCCGTGAAGGCCTTCGAAGCATTGAAGGAGCGGATCTTCCGCGATGAAATGCTGAAGCAGCGCCGTCGTCCCGACGGCCGCGCGTTCGACGAAGTCCGCAACATTTGGATCGAGACCGGCGTTCTGCCCCGCACTCATGGTTCCTGTGTGTTCACCCGCGGCGAAACCCAGGCTCTGGTCACCACGACACTTGGAACCAAGGACGATGAACAGCGTATCGAGCTCCTGGAACCCGGTGAAGTTTCCAAGCGGTTCATGCTGCACTACAACTTCCCGCCGTTCAGCGTCGGTGAAGTCGGGTTCATGCGCGGCGCCGGCCGCCGCGAAATCGGCCACGGCGCACTCGCGGAGCGCGCGCTCTCAGCCGTCATTCCTGATCAGACCGCATTCCCGTATACGCTTCGCGTGGTTAGCGACATCCTGGAATCGAACGGCTCCAGTTCGATGGCCAGCGTCTGCGGCGCAAGTCTTTCCTTGATGGACGCGGGCGTGCCGTTGAGCGCAGCCGTGAGCGGCGTCGCGATGGGCCTGGTAAAGGAAGGCGACGATTACGCCATCCTGACCGACATCGCCGGTGCGGAAGATCACTATGGCGATATGGACTTCAAGGTCGCCGGAACCGCCGACGGCATCACCGCGCTGCAGATGGATATCAAGGTCCCGAATGTGACCACGGCCATCATGAAGGAAGCGCTCGAGCAGGCTCGCCGCGGACGCCTCTTTATCCTCGATAAGATGAACGCTGCGCTCGACAAGCCGCGTACCGCGATGTCCGAGTACGCGCCTCGCATCTACACCCTCAAGATTCCCGTGGATAAGATCCGCGACGTCATTGGACCAGGCGGTAAAGTCATCCGCGGCATTATCGAGCAGACTGGCGTCAAGATCGATGTCGAGGACGACGGCACGGTGAACGTGGCTTCGAACGACAATGTGGCGGCGAAGAAAGCCCTCCAGATTATCAACGATCTCACGGCCTCCGCGGAAATCGGCAAGACCTACCTCGGAAAGGTCGTCCGACTGGTGGATTTCGGCGCGTTTGTCGAAATCTTCCCCGGTACGGACGGACTCCTGCACATCAGCGAAATCGCGGAGACGCGCATCAAGGATGTAAGGGACGAACTGAAGGAGGGCGACCAGATCCTGGTAAAAGTACTGGCCCTTGAAGGCAACAAGATCAAGCTCAGCCGCAAGGCAGTGCTGAAAGAGCAGCGCGAGAAGTTAAAGGCGCAGGCTTAGGCCGGTACTGACCCAATCCGTATAGATGGGCAGGCTCAGGCCTGCCCCTTTTTTATTTGCCTTCCGGCTCTCAATTCAGAGCTGTGTTGCTTTTCGCGAGATCCTTCGCGGTCTGCAGATGTTGCTCCACGAGCGGGAGAACTCTTGCCGCGAACTGCTTGACCGAGTCGTCCCTGCCGTCCTTCACCTCGCGCTGGAAGTCCCGGAGCGAGCGCTCGTGCATCCTCACCTGGTCTTTCATATAAGCGCGGTCGAATCCCTCACCTGAGAGCTTCGCGAGCCGGTCCACATCCGCCTGCTGCTTGGTATCGATCGAGTCCGGAATCGTGATGCTTTGTTTGCCCGCAATTCGCTTCAGCGCCCCTGTAGCCTTGCCCTGCTCTCGCACGACTTTTTGGGCGTACTGCTTGATGGCGGGGTTCGATGTCTTGTCAATGGCGATCTTCGCAACCTCGATCTGCCGCATCCCACGCAAAGCTACGTCCATGATGAACTGCTTGTCTAATATGCCTGTATCATCGATCGGATGTGTGGTGGGGTCTGCCGTGAATCCGGGTCCGCCGAGCGGTGGCGGAGTCGGCTCCGCGTTGCCATTAACAATTTGCCCCGGCGCTCTGGGTGGTTGATTCTGCTGAGGGGCCTGATTCTGATTCGGCTGGAGCGGAATGGTTTGAGCCAGTGCCACGCCACCCGTAAATACAAGAGCGCACAAAAGACCGGATTTTCCGGACATGCCGTTTTCCTCTTTAGCAAAAAAAAGTGCGACAACGGTGTTACAGCTGTCCGCAATCCTATCAGATTCGCCTCAAGCCGGGTTTCCCGTTCGGCCATTCAAGTTGTGAGTAAGCCGGGGATCTGCCGGGTTCCGCCGTCTCCGCGCGGTCCGGAGCCGAATGGAGAGGGTCCAATTCCTCGGACAGGCGAAGGACGCGGCTAAAAGGAGCGATGACCTTGTAACGGAGCAGCGCCCCGGCTGCAAGAGCCGCGCCCGCAATCGCCACGGCTAGCATGTGCCGCTTGCTTTCATGAGGCGAAGGGGTAAAAAGTTTACAGATAACCTCGGTGATATCGAAAAGCTACCGGGGAGATTCGCGTTTGTGAAGCAGAAGTAGCGGTAAGGGTGAATATAAAAGGATGCCGGGGACTGAATATAGAATTGCACGCTTTAACGCGAGCAATTCATGACCCAATCTTGGGGGTTAAACCTTTGGCCCAACTCTGCGTCTGCCTCGCGGGCGTCTCCGCTTCGCGCTCAGACCCGAGGATGGACGCGATTCGAGCGACGCCAACGGAACGCTGATAGTGCGCGATGAACGCCGCGTAGGCGCGGTTTCCGGCCGCGACAACAAGATCAGGCTGTTCGTTGAGGAGTTCCAGCAATTCGACGACAGCTCTAACATCGCCGCAGTCGATCTGCCAGCCACAGCCGTAACGTTCGATGATACGCGCGGGCGTCGCATCCTTCGGACCGATGAAAAGGATTGGCCTGCCGGCGGCCATGATTCCGTATGTCTTGCTCGGAACCGCGGAACCGAGACTTTCGGCCTTCTGTGTCACCAGCCCAATGTGGCCGGACGCCAACCGCGCGCCGAGTTCCTGCCGCTCGCAATAGGGTTGGAAGACAACATTGCCAAGTGCGTGTTCCCGGCTGAAGTTCCGAAGCCAGCCGTGCCACGTGCCGCCTCCCGCAAAAACGAAGCGTACGGCATCAGGCCCTTTTGAACGGCTATTCAATTCGAGCATTGCCTTCGAGATCGTTTCCGGGTCATGGGCCAGTCCGAAATTGCCCGAATAAAGAACCGAGAGTCCACCGTTCAACGGGAATGACGGAGGTGTCAATTTTTCGCCGCTGGTGAAGTGATCGGAGTCGGCCCAATTTTCAGCCACGACAATCTTTTCTCCCGCGATCCCATGCCGCAGTAACCGGGTTCGCATACATTCGCCGAGTACTATGACTCGATCCGCGTGACGCCGGGGAAGATCGGCCAACCAGCCAAAAAGCTTCGCTGCGAGACCGTTTTCTTTTAACACGCCAAGGTCGATGGCAACGTCAGGATAGACGTCCATTTCCCAAATAATATGTTTGGCGCCCCGGAATTTCTGGATCATCAGGCCGACCAACGACAGCAAGGGAGGAGTCGTGAGCGTGACAACTACATCCGGAGGGCTGAGGCGCATGCTTTGCCAGAGCGCTCCAACGAGGAAACTCAGGTATGAGCCCATGCGGCCCGCAACTTTGCGCGAGAATGCAGAATTCTTCAGCCGGAAAATATTTGCTTTGGGCTCGGGCGCGCCGGTTATCCGTCCATAGTTCGCCGAACCGCAAACAACGTCGACGCTTTCGCCGGCGGTGGAGAGATAATCGGTGAGGTCGCATAGCAGCTGACCGGTCGCGGCAGTGTCAGGCCAAAAGAATTGGTTTAAGAAAAGTATCTTCATGCCTGGACACCTCCAAATGCCCTTAGCGTTCTGTGGCGAGACGGCCCATAGCCGGCATCCGACCTAAACTTTTCGATACCCCGCTTTAACTTAGAATTCCTTCGCATGGCCATGCGTGAGTTGTAATGATAACACAGTAGCTTACGAGCTTTAACATTACTATTCAATGCCAATTTTTATCTAATTCCGCTACAAGCTAAAACGGACTGTATGGGGGATCACAAATCCCACAGCGGAGTAGTGGTTGCAGAACCTGATTCGTTTCGCACAGACGCAATTAAAACTCTGCTTGTTGCAGTGAGACGTCGTGGCAAACTTTTCGCGCGCGGACGCCAGGCGCGAGAGATGACTAGCTGGCCAGTTCGAGTTCGATGCGCTTTTTGTCGGGATCGAGCCGCGTGATTCGGAACGACCGTACCTGCCCTGCCCGAGCGACTTCCTTGCGCGCCGGTCCGGATGTGTCCGCCTGGCCCATCTTCCATTTATTCGCCAGCATCGAACTCAGCGCGGAAACATCGGTCCTGCCCTCGCCCCGCTTTTCTTCCTTCGCGTCGCCGCCCGGCAAAACACACGAGGCGTGCACGCCTTCGCCAAGTTCCACGCTGACGCGTCCCTTGGAGACGTCCGCCACCCGGCCCGTGACCACATCGCCTTCTTTGTGTTCAGCGATGTACTCGTCAACCGAAGTCGGGATCAACTGCTTCATTCCCAACCGGAGACGGCGCTTGGATTTATCCAGTTCGAGTACCACGGCTTTCACCGTCTCGCCCGTCTTCAATACATCCTGCGGATGGTTGATGCGCTTCTCGTTGCTGATGTCGCCCACGTGGATCATGCCTTCGACATCTTCGGCAACCTGCATGAACGCGCCGAATTTTGTAAGGCTCGTGATTACGCCATCGATAACGGTACCCGGCGCGAACCGGGTCTCCGCGTCATGCCAGGGATCGCCAAGGGCCTGCTTGAGCCCGAGCGAAATCCGGTGGTCGCCGGGATTCACGCCGAGCACCACCACTTCCACCAGATCGCCCGGCTTCACAACGTCCGCGGGCTTCCGCACCTTCTTCGACCACGACATCTCCGAAAGATGTACCAGACCGTCGAGTCCGGGTTCGAGTTCGACGAACGCGCCGAAATCCGTAACGCGGGAAACCACGCCTTTCACCCGATCGCCGATGTGGAACTTCTCGCCCGCCTGCGACCAGGGGTCCGGCAGGAGCTGCTTCATCCCGAGCGAAATGCGGCGCTTCTTCGGGTCCACCTTCAGGATCTGCACGTCGACCTGCTGCCCCACGGTCAGCACGTCGGCGGGCTTATTCACACGTCCCCAGGAGATCTCCGCCACGTGCAACATACCGTCCACGCCGCCGATATCGACAAATGCGCCGTAATCCATCAGGCTGCGCACGGTTCCGTGCACCACCATTCCCTCGCGGAGCTCGCCCAGAAGCCGCTCGCGCGAAAGCTTCTCTTCTTCTTCCAACACGACGCGGCGGTCCACCACCACATCTTCATCGCCGATATCGAGCTTGATGATCTTGCAGCTGATTTCCTGCCCGACGAGTTTCTCGAGTTCCGCCGCATCCTTCGCGCCGCTCCGTGAAGCGGGCATGAACGCACGGGCGCCCACGTCCACCGTGACACCGCCCTTGATGGCGCCGGTCACCACCCCGCTGATGGTCTGCTTCTGCTCGAACGCCTTTTCCAGTCCGGACCAATCCTTTGGACGCTCGAATTTGATCAGCGAAAGCAGGAAGTAGCCCTGCGGATCGTGGCCCGAGATGGCGACCTGCATTTTGTCGCCGACCTTCGCGGTCAATTCTCCACTCGCGTCGCGCAGGCTGGCGGCGGGAAGCGCGCCCTCTTCCTTCATCCCTAAATCGAGAAACACAAGGTCGCCCGAGACGGCAATAACGGTACCCTCGCGGCCCTCGCCGGTCACGGGCTTCTTCGTGTGGGTTTGTTCGAATTCTTTGAGGAGATCGCCGAAGGAAGAAACTTCCGTCTCGCGATCCGACTGTTGATTTGGCATGGAGGAAATTACGTTTTTATTCTTGCATATCGCGAAGCTGCCGCACATCAGGCCGGCGGCGTCCGGTTAAGATGACATCGGTGCCCAGGCTTTCCCGATTCGTCCGCGCGCAGGACCTCGTGCTGGTTGTTCTGTTCGCAGCCATTGCGGCCCTCAGCCCTTCGCACGATGTGTGGGAAATCGGGATGATTGCGGCCCTCGGCGTTCTGCAGATCGCGGAGCCGAAGATCCCATTCGTATCCACTACCGCCGGCAAGGTCTTGTGGATACTCCTCAAGCTGGCCATCGCCTACTTGCTGATCGGCCTCACTGGCGGCGTTTCCAGCAGCTACTACCTTATGCTTCTGCTGCCGATCATCTCGGCCGCCACGGCCATGGATCTGTTCCCAACGCTGCTGTTCAGCCTGCTCGCGTGCGGCGCTTATCTGTCGTTCCTCGAGTACATCGATTGGTCTCAATCCGAAATGGAGCCGGATCAGGTTCGCATCCTCGTTCTCAGGCTGCTCTTTCTTGTGATCGCGGGCGCGCTTGTGAATGCTCTCGCGCTTGCCTTGCGCGAACAGAGCGCACGCCATCAGGCCGTGGCCGAACGGCTGACCGAGGCCGAGGCCGCAGTGCGGCGCTCCGAGCGGCTGGCTGCGCTGGGACAGCTTTCCGCCGGCCTCGCCCATGAACTCCGCAATCCGCTCGGCACAATCAGAGCTTCCGCCGAAATACTGAGTAATAACCTTCCGCCGGAGAATGCACTCGCAACAGAAATGGCGGGGTTCATATCGAGCGAAGTCGACCGCACCAACTCGCTCGTCACCCGTTTTCTCGATTTCGCGCGTCCGCTGCAGTTGCGCCGTGAGGCTGCAGATGTCGCCCAGGTGATCGATCGCGCGATCGCACTGGTGAAGCGCGAGAACAACGGCATCTTGATTCTCCGCAACTACTCCCCCGCCCTGGCGCCGTTCCCGATCGACGCGGACTTGATGGAGCACGTCTTCTACAACCTGCTATTGAACGCCGTGCAGGCCAGCTCGCCGGGTGGGACAGTTACCGTGACGACGCGGCGTACCGATCATCACGCAGAGGTCGCGGTGGCCGACCGCGGAGTGGGAATCGAACCCAAACTCATGGAAACTATTTTCAATCCCTTCGTCACTACCAAACCCACCGGCGTCGGCCTGGGCCTGCCTATCGTTTCGAAGATAGTGGATGAACACGGCGGTACACTCGCAGTAGACAGCCAGCCGGGACAGGGAAGCACGTTCCGTGTCTGTCTCCCCTTGCAATCCGCATGACGCGTCGGGCATGAAACAGCGAATTCTGATCATCGAAGACGAAGAAAAGCTTCGCCGCGTGATCCAGCTTCAACTTACGCAGGCGGGTTTCGACGTGGAACAGGCGGGGACAGCCGAGCAGGGGCTGCTCGGGATCGACCGCGCCGATCTGATCCTGACCGATTTGCGCCTGCCCTGCATGTCCGGCCTGGAACTCCTCACCCTCATCCAGCGCCAGAACTCGCGCGCGCCCGTCATTATGATGACGGCGCACGGAACCATCGAGAACGCCGTGGAGGCCATGAAGGCCGGCGCGTCCGATTTTCTCTTGAAGCCCTTCTCGCTCGACCACTTGATGACGGTCGTTCACAAGGCCCTGGAAGTGCGCGGCCTGCGCGACGAAAACCGCAAGCTGAAGGAGGAACTCGGGCGGCGCTACGAATTCGACAACATTATCGGCCGCAGCCCGCAAATGCAGGAGATCTTCGCGGCCGTGCTGCGCGTCGCACCAACGCGGGCGACTGTTTTGCTGACAGGCGAGAGCGGCGTGGGCAAAGATCTCATCGCGCGCGCGATCCACTTTCACTCTCCGCGCAAGGATCGCCCGCTGGTGAAGATCAACTGCAGCGCCTTACCCGAGAACCTGATGGAGAGCGAATTGTTCGGGTACGAAAAGGGCGCGTTTACGGGCGCGAATACGTCGAAGCCGGGCAAGTTCGAGCAGGCCGATACGGGCACGGTGTTCCTGGACGAGATTGGCGACGTGCCCACCGCCGTGCAGGTGAAGCTGTTGCGTGTGCTGCAGGAGCGCGAGTTCGAACGCCTGGGCAGCAACAAGACGCAGCGTATCGACGTGCGCATGATCGCCGCGACCAATCAGGACCTCCGAGCGGCATTGGAACAAGGAACGTTTCGCGAAGACCTTTACTACCGCCTGAACGTCGTGCCGCTCGAGATTCCGCCCTTGCGCGCGCGCAAGCAGGACATTCCGCCGCTCGCCGAGCATTTCATTCACAAGCTCGCGCTCGATAGCGGGGCGAAGGTCGAGACCATCACCCCCGCCGCCATGGATAAGATTCTCGAGTATCCGTGGCCGGGGAATGTGCGCGAGCTGGAAAATGTAATTGAGCGCTCTCTCGTTATGGCGACAGGCAAAGAGCTGGACGCGAAGGACATCAAGCTCGATGCGCATCGGGCGCGATCGGTTCCGGCGGGCGAACTCTCACTGCCCGACGGAATGAGCCTGGATCAGTACGAGCAGGAACTGATCCGCCACGCGCTCAAAAAGGCCGACGGCAACAAGAGCCACGCGGCACGCCTGCTCGGGCTTACGCGAAACGCGCTGCGGTACCGGCTGACGCAGATGGGAATGGAGTCGTGATGGTCAGGACTTACGGTCTCACGCACATCAATTTGTTGGTTCGCGATGTGGAGCGCTCCCTACACTTCTATGGTGAGGTCTTCGGCGTCACCGAATACGCGCGCGGCGACGGCTTGGTTCACTGCAAGACACCCGGAGCACATGATGTGATCACGTTCTGCGAGGAACGCGGCGTGGCGGAGCAAGTTGCGGGACATGCGGCCGGCATCGCGCATTTCGGGTTCCGGTTAGTGTCGCCTGATGATATCGATGCTGCGGTCGTGGCGGCGACAGGCGCGGGCGGAACATTGCTCAGGCGAGGCGAGTTCAGTCCGGGTTTTCCGTATGCGTATGTTGCGGACCCCGACGGATATGAAGTCGAGATCTGGTATGAGTGACTGGTGAGGTAAATATGAAGAGCGACATAATGGATGTCAGCCCGACCGCGTTCATCCAACCCGGCGAACGCCCGCGCTTTCCCCATCAACGCTTCACGGCCGCATATTGATACCGCGCCTCCAGATCGAGCGCGTTACCAAGGCCTACTCGAATGGCGGTCAGCAACTCACGGCGCTCGACGGTGTTTCACTCGCGGTTCCTGCGGGTACGGTAACCGCGCTGCTCGGCCGAAGCGGCTGCGGCAAGTCGACATTGCTGAATCTTGCGGGCGCCATGGACTTTCC